>CAYSKA010000014.1:1866-15518 GCA_964431505.1 uncultured Oscillospiraceae bacterium | reverse complement strand
CATCCGCCCGCTCCCTTGCTCCTCCTTTCCGCCAAAAGTCACGCTTGCTGCGGCTATGCCCTTGCAAGCGCGGGCATCACGCCTCCGCTTCGCTACCAACTTTTTGCGGTTGCGCCTTGGGCGCAGAGAGCTCAACCGTATATCTTTATCAGTGATATATATGCAGCAGCAAAGCCCGCTTTGCTCTGTTTTTCTTTTGCAAAGAAAAACGTCCGCCCGCTTCCTTGCTCCTCCTTTCCGCCAAAAGTCACGCTTGCTGCAGCTATGCCCTTGCAAGCGCGGGCATCACGCCTCCGCTTCGCTACCAGCTTTTTGCAAGGATGCGTCTGTGGATGCAAGGCCGAGGAATATATCTATTTTGTCAACGGTGAGCGCATCGGAAATCAAATGGAGGATAATATGATAAGGCAGGCTGCTTCTTTATCTACAATGTATTATGTGATGGGCATACTTGATCCCGGTGCTTGTGCAATCAAGAGTTCCATGCTTTTCATGAAGCAATATTATTGATAATAAAACTGTAGCATCAAGTAGTAGGGACATAGGTTTAAGAAAGCTCGTCTATTATAGTAAAAGCAAACGGCCATTTGCAGGCCGATCTTAATATACCCCTAGATTAACCCATTACGGCACAGCTGCTGATGCGCAGATTCAAAAGTTTTGCATCCCTGCGCGAATGCTATCGCTAGATTTCTCTCTGCATAGAGGGCAAGAGCAATGTGTTTTACCCTTTGCCAGCCTGCCGGGGACTCCGCGGGTCCAGGCCTGCACATTTAATTCTCCTCCTAAATGTCTGAGTATACCCAGCTTACTATTAATTGCACGATTTCGCATCCATTGATGATAGGCACGGCCCCTTAACATAAAGTATCACTCCTCGACAATTCGGACCGCCTGAAAAAGGCGTCGGTAATCCCTTCTGCAGGCGGCCTATCTTGACGAAATAGCCATCTTGATGTTGATATAGCATTACACAAAACCTCTAAATATGTTCAATGTATCTGATAGATTTAAGCAAATTAGTGAAAAATTTAATTAGGGCGCGTTATTTTTAGCCAACAATATTAACCTGACTAATGCTACAGTCGTATCCATAGCTTTGCAGCAATTAATTGCATAACTCGAACAAAGTTAAGCCATACAATTAGCGCGTTTCTGTTATGAATAAACAGAATATGCACACGGCCTTACTGATGCGCAATATTGCCGTAATCAAGCGGACGGACAGCCAAATCGTCCGTCCACAAAAAACTTTCGTTATATTTTACGTTATTTGGCGCTCAACCTCGTTAAACACCTGTTCTGCAATGCTTATACAGCTATCAAACGCGGCCTTCCCCCGAATGCGCAGATCCTCCGCAAAGGTCTTGTCGCTCAGTCCGCCGATGTTTATCAATACGTTAAGCCAGGCGCCCTTTGCGGCCGATTCGAGGTTGGCGGCGCCCGAGCCAAGGTCGCTATAGCAATTAGGATTGATCCTGCCAACCCCTTTTTTCAATATATGCAGCGCACTTTCGCAGTTGAGCAGCAGCTCAAATGGCACCATGGCCGCGTTTTTAAGCGCTTCCTGCATCGCCGCCTTTCGTGCGGCCTTTTCATCATCATTGGATTTGGGCATTTTAAATACAGCTGTTACGCCGTTAAAGGCAGCGGTGTCACGATCTATCCCATCAGTCATTTCCTTTAACAGTGGCATTGAATCGGAAATAATTTTATTCATAACCTCATCGTGCTCTGCGTACTTTGGCTTTCCAACCGTCAGGCTGGCTGCCATTGAAGCCAACCCAATCCCCATGGCCCCCGCAACGGCGGAAGCGGATCCGCCTCCCGGAGCGGGCGCGTTGGAGGCCAGCAATTCTATAAACTCGCGCACGCCCATGGCTGCGAGCTGGGTACTGTTTTCCATCTATAAAATTCTCCCTTCTGATGCTATTATTTTGCCTTTTTTGATCACGTTTCTTACCTGGTTCGAGCCGTAGCGATAGAATATCATGTCGAGATTCGGCGCATTCCAGACCAGGATATCCGCCTGCTTACCGCATTCTAGCGTTCCCACTATATGCGAACGCCCGATCGACGCCGCGGCGTTAAGCGTTACCGCCGTAAGGGCTTCCTCCGGCGTCAGCAGATATTTATAACACGCTATATTCATTGCAAGCTGCAACGATAGGTTGGGTGTAGAGCCAGGGTTAAAGTCGCTGGCAACGGCCACGGGTATACCCTTTTCAATCATCTTCCGTGCAGGAGCATAATCCTTTGCGAGATAGAACGAGGTAGCGGGAAGCAATACAGCGATAGTGCCGCTATGCGAAAGCATATCCATTGCGTTTTCGGTGATGGCTATTAAATGCTCCGCGCTGGCCGCGCCTAGCTCGGCTGCAACTTCAGAGCCGCCGATAGCATCTATCTCGTCGGCGTGTATTTTAGCGCCCAAACCAAGCTTTTGAGCTGCCGATAGTATACGTTCGGCTTCAAGGGCGCTAAAGACGGCGGTTTCGCAGAACACGTCGCAGTATTCGGCTAGGCCGCGCTCTGCAATATAGGGGAGCATCGCGTCTATAATAAGGCTGATATAGGCCTCCTTGTCATCCATATACTCGCCGGGCACCGCATGCGCTCCCATAAACGTAGATACCAGTTCGACAGGTTGTTCTCCTTTGAGCCGCTTAACCACATTAAGCTGCTTTATCTCATCATCCGGCGTCAGGCCATAACCGCTTTTAGCTTCGCATGTTGTCGTACCCAGCGTTAGCATTTCATATAATGCGGCCTTTGCTTTAGCGGTTAGCTCTTCCTGCGTTGCCTCCCTAGTCGACGCCACGGTAGATAGTATTCCGCCGCCGCGTTTTAAAATATCAAGGTAGCTTACGCCGCGAAGCTTATCGGCAAGCTCGTGCTCGCGCCAGCCGCCAAACACAAGGTGCGTATGCGCGTCTATAAGCCCGGGCGTAACAAGCGCGCCGCATGCGTCCAGTATCTCAGCACCGGATTTAACGAAGCGCGGCGGCGCCTCTCCAGAACCGATCTCCAGGACCTCCTGACCGGCTATTACAATGTAGGCATTCCTGATTAACTCAATAGCTCCCTGTAATTTGCCGGATTTCGGCACATTGCCGACGGGGGTGGCAAGCATGCCTATATTTTTAATTATTAATGTGGGTTTCATATGCTTCCTTTACATAAGTCGGTTTTCAAGCACCTGTGCCTTTGTGAAGCCCTCAAGCTTGAGATAGTATTCCGCCGCGTCGATCAGCGCTGCCATGGGGGTAAGCCCCACTATTTCGCTGCCGATTATACGCGCGCCATAGCGTTCCGCCTCAATGCGAACAAGCTCAAATACGCGGTACAGAGGCGTTTTATCGCAGTTGCACATGTTTATTGATACCTGGGCGATATTCCTGTCTTCAAGCATAACGCCGAGGGCCTTTACATGCTTCAAACCGCCGCCTGACTCTCTAATGATCTTTGCAATATTATTTGCTATTGAAATATCGGACGTATCAAGGTTTATATTATAGGCGACAAGGGGCGCTCTGGCTCCCACGGCAACCACGCCTGCGGTTGGGTGTACGGTGTGGCCAAAATCGGGAAGCCATTTTTCCTCAGTGACCTTTTTTGCCATTCCTTCACACTGCCCTTTGCGGATTGATGCCAGGTTTTTTCGGTGAGGCGCAGCAGCGGATTCCTCATATAGAAATACCGGTATGTCCAGTTCCCTGTAAATCCGTTCGCCTACAGCCTTTGAAAGCTCGACGCACTCCTCAACGGTAGCCTCCTTTATCGGAACGAATGGGATAACGTCTATTGCGCCCATCCGCGGATGCTCACCTGTATGCTGTGTAAGGTCGATTACACCGCGTGCCGCGCGGGCAAGGCAAAACGCCGCTTCAGCAACGCCCGCAGGATCGCCGACAAAGGTGATTACACTCCTGTTATGGCTTGCGTCCGAGGAGTAATCAAGAAGGGTCACGTTCGGTATCCCTCTTACAACTGCGACAAGGTTTTCCACCACTTCAGGTCTTCTGCCTTCGCTTACATTTGGTATGCATTCGATTAGCTTAGCCAGTATTATATCCTCCAAAAATATTGTTTAACTTAACATTTAGCAGTATCAAAAACGAACTCAATATTTTGCAGCCGTACTCTTAATTATACCATCGCTTACTATGTTTGGAAGCGTAATGTGATCAGTCGTCGAGTTAACCAAGTTATACTCTTCAACGGTTGACATGGAATTTTCATTACGCGCCCACGCCCGCCTTGCCACGCCGCACATGGTGTCCCAGGGCATTGCCATGGAAAGGATGGCGTCAACGCGCTCGCTTCCGTCTAGCACCATGCCAAAGCCGCCGTTTATTGACTTGCCTATTCCAACG
This sequence comes from uncultured Oscillospiraceae bacterium, assembly GCA_964431505.1. Lineage (GTDB taxonomy): Bacteria > Bacillota > Clostridia > Christensenellales > CAG-138 > UMGS946. The sequence continues at coordinate 11,142 of CAYSKA010000014.1, read as the reverse complement.
CCTCCGCCGTTATGCAGGGCTATAAGGCTCATTCCCCTTGCCGCGTTTCCGGCAAAACACTGCGTGGCCATATCAGCCATTATATTGGATCCATCCTTTATATTTGACGTCTCGCGGAATGGCGAATCCGTTCCGCCTGTATCGTGGTGGTCTCGCCCCAGCATCACCGGCCCTATAACCCCGTTTCTGACCATCTCGTTGAATTTAAGCGCAATCTTGGTGCGCCCCATGGCATCCTGATAAAGTATCCTAGCCTTTGTGCCGACTACCATCTTATTTTTTTTAGCATCGCGCACCCAAACATAGTTATCATAGTCCTGATAGCGCCTGTTGGGGTCTATACATTCCATTGCGGCGCGGTCGGTAGCGTCAAGGTCCGCCTGTTTGCCGCTTAAGCATACCCAGCGGAACGGTCCGTAGCCGTAGTCAAAGAGCTGCGGCCCAAGTATATCTTCTACATAGGAGGGGAAGATAAAGCCGTCCTTCTCGTCAACGCCGTTTTTGCATATCTCCTTACCCCCCGCGTCATACACAGCCTTTAAGAAGCTGTTCCCGTAATCAAAGAAATAGGTGCCGCGCTCATTAAGCCGCTTGATTAGTTCATAATGCTGAACAAGCGATTTATTTACGAGCGCCTCAAACGTTTCCTTATCCTCGTACAGCATGCGCGTACGCTCTTCAAAAGTAATGCCCTGTGGACAGTAGCCGCCGTCGTATACCGCATGGCAGGAGGTCTGATCTGAAAGAAGGTCAACATGAACGCCGCTATTTACAATATGCTCCAAAAGATCAACTACGTTTCCAAGGTACGCTATTGCGCACGGACGCCTGGCCGATAGCTCCTCTTTCGCCCAATCTATGCACTGGTCAAGGCTGTCTGAATATTTGTCCACCCATCCCTGCTTGTAGCGGGTCATTATCCGCGATACATCGACCTCGGCTATTATGGATACCGCACCGGCTATATTGGCGGCCTTCCCCTGCGCGCCGCTCATCCCGCCCAGGCCCGCTGATACGAACAGTTTGCCCGACAGATCTTCATTCTTTGGTATGTTTAGCTTCAGGCGGCCTGCGTTAAGCAGGGTGTTGAATGTGCCGTGAACAATCCCCTGCGGGCCTATGTACATCCATCCGCCAGCGGTCATCTGGCCATAATTGGCCACACCCAGCGCCGCCGCGCGGTTGAAGTTTGCCTGATCGTCAAACAAGCCTATCATCAGCCCGTTCGTAATTATTACGCGCGGAGCCAGGCTGTGCGAGCGGAACAATCCCAGCGGATGCCCCGATTCTATGACGAGCGTCTGCTCGTTGGTAAGCCTTTTCAGATATTCCTTTATAAGCCTGTATTGCATCCAGTTCTGGCACACCTGGCCGGTTTCGCCATAGGTCACAAGCTCATAGGGATATAACGCTACGTCAAAATCCAGATTGTTGTCGATCATCACCTGAAACGCGCGGCCTTCAATGCAATTACCTTCATATTCCTCTATCGGACGGCCGTAGAGCCTCCCCTGTGGCCTGAACCTATAGCCGTAGATTCGCCCCTGCTCACGCAGCTCGCGCAGGAATTCGGGGGCAATCGCCTCATGATGTTCCTCTGGTATATACCTCAGCGCATTTTTAAGCGCAAGCTCTATATCCTGTTGAGTAAGGTGCGATTCGCGCCTTGGGGCACGCCGTATACCCTCCTCAAACCCTGGGTAGGGCGGCAGCGGCCCCGAGAACAGGTCGTGTATGATGTTTGAGTTGTTCATTCTTGCCTCCTGTTTGATTTATAACACGATCATATTTTAAAAATCATCTGAAATCATGAATCACATCAAAGACGATCTTTTCTATCTCACCGCTTCTAATTATATCGTTCATGGCTGATATATCGGGGCGAATCTCCCGATCCTCGCCGTAAAACTCAACCCTTCTGCGTACAAGGCTGAATATGCTCTTATGTACTGGTGACGGTTCTCCCGCGCGCAGTTCGATTCCCTGCACCGCCGCCATTAGCTCAAAGGCCAAAACAGAATAGGCGTTATCAACCACCTGTGCGCACTTTCTGGCGGCGGTGGTGCCCATGCTTACGTGATCCTCCTGGTTTGCCGAGCTTGGGATAGAGTCAACGCTTGCGGGATGGGAAAGCACTTTGTTTTCCGATACCAGCGATGCGGCGCTGTACTGGCATATCATGTATCCCGAATTCAATCCTCCGTTTGGCGTGAGGAACGCGGGCAATCCATTGCTCAGGGCCGGATTTACCAGCCTTTCAAGCCTGCGTTCGGATATATTGGCCAGCTCTGAAACCGCTGCGCATAGATAATCCATAACCAGGGCCACAGGCTCGCCATGGAAGTTTCCGCCCGAAATTACACTTTCATCATCCAGGAACAAAAGCGGATTGTCGGTGGCGGAGTTCATTTCAATTTCAAGTACATTCCAAACGTGTGAGATGGCGTCGCGTATAGCGCCATGCACCTGTGGGATACAACGTATCGCATATGCGTCCTGAACGCGCAGGTTTTGAGACGCCTCAAGAATGGGGCTGTCTTTGGTTAGCAGCAGTATGTTATTGGCTACAAGCGACTGGCCATGATGGGGCCGCACGGCATGAACCCGCGGGTCAAACGCGTTTTTGAGAGCGGTTAACGCTTCAATGCTCATTGACGCCGTGATATCGGCTATTTGCGCAGTCCTCAGCGCGTCGTAACATGCCAGAGAACCTACTGCAGTCATGCATTGCGTCCCGTTTATAAGCGCTAGGCCCTCCTTTGCCTGAAGGCTGAAGGTTTCTACTCCAGCTTCCGCCATCGCCTCGGCGCCTGGCATACGCCTTCCATTATATATTGCCTCACCCTTTCCGATGAGCACAAGCGCCATATGCGCCAGAGGCGCTAAATCGCCGCTGGCGCCAAGAGAGCCCTTTTCAGGAATTATCGGATGTACTCCCTTATTCAGCATCTCCGTGAGCGCCTGAACGATTTCGGGTCTGATGCCTGAATGCCCTTTTAACAGAGCGTTTGCCCTTAGGAGGATCATTGCCCTGACCGTTGGCTCGCTTAGCGGATTTCCCACAGCCACGCAGTGGCTGAGGATCAGGTTTTCCTGAAGCCTGCCGCTGTTTTCAGCGCCGATGCTAACCTTGCTGAATTCGCCAAAGCCTGTGCTTATACCGTATGCAACGCGGTTTTCCTCAATTATGCGTTCAACCAAAGCCCTGGAAGATCGCACCGCCTCCAGAGCGGATGAATCGATAACGACCTTTGCGCCGTGCCTGGCAACGTCAACTACCTGTTCAATCGTAAGCGAATGGCCGTCGATGGCTACTTCGTGTGTTTGATGATGATTGCTGTGCAAAATACTAACCTCCGTCTGATCTTAGTGCATAAGCTCTTAAATAACAAATCTTTAAGGTTATCGTAGCATTGTGGCCAAACGCTGTCAATGTGATATGCGTTAAAAAGTAATCGGCGCTTGATTAAATTGTTACCCTAGGCATTGTTGAGGGTTCTTATGTTAGATGTGCTGAGGATGGTGTATAATGAATGTAACTATGGCTGATTTCACACCTGCCTTTAAGGTATTATGTTTTTAATATAAACGGGGCCGACAGTTGGAGGAATATATGAGAATTCTGCTATGCGAAGACGACGCGGGAATAATCAAAAAGCTAAAGCTCACGCTTGCTCAGGAGGGCTATGACGTTATAGCGGTAAACAGACAGCGGGACGCGCTGGAGGCCGTCGAAAATGAATCCTATGACCTGGCGCTTTTAGACCTCACATTCCCCGATGGAAGCGGATATCCCATATGCTCTGCTATAAAGAGGAGGGGGGATATTCCAGTGATCTTTCTAACGGCCGCCGATGATGAATTCAATGTCGTTACCGGCTTTGAGGTTGGAGCGGACGATTATATTACAAAGCCATTCAGGCCGCTTGAGCTTGTATCACGTATAAAAAATGCGCTGAGGCGTTACGGAAAATCCCAGTCGGTATTTAACATAGGCCCTTTAAGGGTTGATACAATCAGCGGGGCGGTAACCCGCGATGGGGGAGAGATTATACTGTCGGCGCTTGAATACAGGCTGCTGCTTATGTTTATAAACAACCGCGGGGCGGTGCTTACCAGGGAACAGCTAATGGGAAAGATATGGGATATGGCAGGCAACTATGCCAATGACAATGCGCTTACCGTGTGCATAAAGCGTCTGCGCGACAAGATCGAGGACGACCCGCAGGAACCTAAAATAATACAGACCGTGCGTGGCCTAGGGTACAGGATGGTAAAATGATAAGAAATTCTGAACTTAAACATATCGCCCTGTTTTGTCTGACATCCTCAGCCGCCTTTTCGACCGTTGGCTTTTGCCTGTTTGGTAGTGCAGGCTGGCTTGTCCTTTTGGCCTGCGCCGTATTTTGTGCATTCATATTCATATTGTCAAGGTCAAGGCTTCGCTCCATTGCAAAACTGTCGGATCAGCTGTGCGGAATAATGCACGGCAAGACCGTGCTTGACATATCGGGGGAGGTAGAGGGCGACCTATCCATATTAAAAAGCGAAATATATAAGATGACGGTAACGCTTCGCGAGCAGGCGGAGCAGCTTATGGCTGAAAAGCAGGCGCTGGCGGATTCGCTGTCCGATATATCGCATCAATTAAAGACCCCGCTTACATCGATGATGATAACGGCGTCGCTTATGACCGGTGAAAAGGACGAGGCAACGCTGGGAGGGTATATTCGCGATATCGAGTCCCTTATTCAGGGCATGAGCTTTTTGGTTTCATCGCTTCTTAAGATCTCGCGCCTTGACGCGGGCATGGCTGGTCTTGTTTCCAACAGGGCGCTGTTAAAGGATGTGGTAGAAAAGGCGTGTGCGCCGCTGTTTATTCCAATGGAATTGCGCGAGGTAAATCTAACCGTAGAAGGCGACCCCGAGGCCTCCTTTACGGGCGACATCAACTGGATGGCCGAAGCAATGACAAACGTGATAAAGAACTGTATGGAGCACACCCCACCAGGGGGAACGGTAACGGTTAACTATTCCGAGAACCCGCTCTACTCTCTTATAACCGTCTCAGACACCGGAGGGGGAATAAGCAGAAAGGATCTGCCCCATATATTCGACAGGTTTTACAGGGGTGAAAACGCGGCGGAAGGAAGCGTTGGCATAGGGCTGGCGCTTGCCAGGAGAATAGCGGAAGAGCACAATGGTACCCTGAGCGCCCATAATAGCGATAACGGAGCTGTGTTTGAGCTTAGGATATATAAATAAAGCTGAAAGTGACATATTTGTAATTTTAAAGTCACCCAATAGTAAGAGGCGCGGCTTATACTTAACTCCGTACAGAGCATTATGCAAACACGGAGCGCTTTTTTTGAAGGGAGAGCAAGGATATGGAGATATTGAGGGTGGAGCACCTGTCAAAGATTTATGGTACGGGCGATAATGCCGTGAAGGCATTGGACAATGTATCGTTTTCAGTGCATAAGGGGGATTTTGTAGCCATTACCGGTCCATCCGGCTCGGGGAAGTCGACATTACTGCATATACTTGGCGGCGTTGACGAGCCGACGGCAGGAAAGGTATACGTCGACGGCAAGGATGTATATTCGCAAAACTCCGAGCAGCTGGCCGTATTCAGACGCAGGCAGGTGGGGCTTATATATCAGTTCTACAACCTTATACCTGTACTTGACGTAAGGGAGAACATTACCCTGCCGCTGCTCCTGGATGGGCGTAAGGTAAACGCCGAGTACTATAACGAGCTTCTTAATACCCTTGATTTAAAGGAGCGGGAGAAGCATCTTCCCAACCAGTTATCGGGAGGGCAGCAGCAGAGGGTATCCATAGGCAGGGCGCTTATCAATACGCCGGCGATTATGCTTGCAGACGAGCCGACCGGCAACCTGGACAGCAAGAACAGCAGGGAAATAATCGACCTTCTCAGGCTGTCCAACAAGAAATACGACCAAACCCTTATCATAATTACGCATGACGAGAACATCGCGCTGCAGGCCGACAGGATAATCACGATAGAGGACGGCCAAATCTCCAGGGATGAGGTAATACGCAGATGAAAACGGTGAACAACGCTAATATAAGCGTGTATAACATGTTATATAAAAACCGTTTGGTTACGGAAGGGAGGTGACGGCTGTGAACATAATGCATTCGGTAACCATGAGGCAGATAAAGCTCAATAAGCGCAGGACCATCGTAACGATTATGGGAGTCATTATCTCGGTGGCAATGATCACAGCCGTTACAACGTTTGCAGCTACAATGATGGATTACCTAGGACAAAATGTAATGATGTCCTCAGGAGAATGGTATGGCTGCTATAAAGAGGTACCGGCAGAAAAAATACGGGGTATTTCGCAAGCGCAATGCGTTGATGAAAGCTTTCTTATAGAATCTTTAGGCTTTTCCAGGCTTGAGGGAGGAAAAAACGAGGATAAGCCATACCTGTATTTTGCCGCGCTTGACAATACCGCAATGGAAAGGATGAGGATTGAACCAAAGCTGATTGAGGGCAGGCTTCCGGCTAATGGCAATGAAATAGTAATACCAGACCATATCAGAACAAACGCGGGCATAGATTACAAGATTGGCGATGTAATTGAGGCTGATATAGGTGAACGGATTATAAATACAGGGCTTGAAACTATAGTAACCAAAAGCCAGTCCTATAGCTACAGGCTGTTTGACTATAGCGGCGCTGACGCTGACGTAAATGTGCAGGAGGAGCTTTCCCCAAAACAGCATAGAAGTTTTACAATCGTAGGCATAATGATGCGGCCAGGTTGGGAGAATTATAGATCCCCGGGATATACCTCGATTACAGTTTATGAAGGCAATGCCGAGTATGCCGATATCTATACCTTAAAGGATAATCCCATGCCGTCGCTGTACAACGATATGGTAGCGCTTGCTAAGAGCGAGGGCGTGCAGGTTGAGGTGAATGACGACCTGCTTATGTACAAAGGCATCCTGCCGCTTTCGACCGTAAGCATAACGCTTTATAGCGTGGTGCTGATAGTGGTATTGATAATCATGGCGGGAGCTGTCAGCATGATACGGAACGCTTTCTATATTTCGATGGGTGAAAGACGAAAGTACATGGGCGTTATGTCAGGCGTAGGCGCAACCGCAAAGCAAAAGCGCATGGGTGTGTACGCCGAGGCAGCCGTTATAGGCGCGATTGGGATACCCCTGGGGATTTTAGTCGGCATAGGCGGTATAGCGCTGACATTCGCCCTGCTTAACCCCACCATAGCTGATCTTTCGACATACGGGATTGGGTTTAAAACGACGGTTTCCTTGATATCGGTGGCGGCCGCCGTTGTGTTCTCAATGGTCACGATATATATATCCGCGCTTGTTCCGGCGATAAAGGGCGGGAGGATAAGCCCAATGGCTGCGATACGCCAAAGCAATGATGTGAGAATCAGGCGACGCAATGTCAGGACCTTTGGCATAACGAGAAAACTGTTTGGCTTTGAAGCTGAACTTTCATTGAAGAACATCAAACGAAACCCTAAAAGCTACAGAACCACCGTCAGCGCCCTGGCGGTAAGCGTAATACTGTTCCTTACAGTTGTATATTTTATGGGGCAGTTCATGGACGTAGGAGCCTTAAAAGGGATTGGCGCAGAGACGTCTGACATACTGATTGGATACAGTGTCAATGAAGATGAGAGTACAGCATATGAGGATATGCGGATAGCCGATAAAATCTCGTCGCTAAGCGGTATATCGGGAGCGGAGATCGTTATACACAGCAACAGCTTAATCAGCGGGACGGTTGATAAGGCTTTGTTCACGGATAGATTCAGCGAAATGAGGAAGCAATACGAATCCAATGAGGATGTAGATATCAACGGCATGGGCATTTTAGCGGTGGATGATAATACCCTGTCGCGGCTTGCGAATGATTCGGGAACAAGCCTTGAACAGTTAAAATCGGAGAGGGGCTGCATAGTTTTGAATGATATGAACACGATGGGCTATTCCGAGGAGGGCGATATGCATGTTGACTATATGCAGGTGTTCAGGCAGCAGGCGGTTGGCTCAAGCATTTCGGTTGAAAGTCCTGGTGGAACGGAAAACCTTAAGATATGCGGCCTGTCCAGCGCGAAACCCCAATTCGTTGGGCCGCAGATGGTGGGCTTAAGCTACAACGTCGCAATCTCTGTTGATACCCTAAAGGAGCTGCTCGGGGGCAAGATAGAGCCGGATTCCTATTGCAGGATATACATAAGGCTTGAGAGTGAAAAAAACTATGAAGCCGCATTGTCGTCTATAAACGAGCTGAGAAAACAGTTCAGTGCTGGTGCGGACGCGATGATATATGATAATATAGCACAAGCGCGCGAGGCCAGGCAGCTGTCAATGGTGGTTTCCGTATTTGGAATAGGCTTTGTAACGCTGATATCGCTTGTTGGCGTTACGAATATAATCAATACGGTGTCTACGGGCATAGACCTGAGAACGAGGGAATTTGCGATGCTTAAGTCTGTCGGCATTACACCCAAGGGCTTCAACAAAATGATAAGGTTTGAAAGCCTGTTCTACGGGTTAAAGGCCCTCATGTGGGGATTGCCGGTTAGCGTAATATTAATGTTATTGCTAAATAGAGTAATGGGCACGACATTCTCCTTCGCTTTCAAGCTGCCGTGGCTTGAAATGGCGCTGGTGAGCGCGGGAATATTTGTGGTAACGGGCATAACAATGCTGTATGCGACGGGTAAGGTCAAAAAGCAGAACATTATGGATGGCTTAAGAAGCGACAATATATAAAAACGATCCATAAGTTACGCTATAGTGTAAAGCAGCTGGCTGTGTGGGATAAACATGCGGGCATAAGAAGCTATCGGGGGACACCGTCCCCCGATAGCCTCTTTTAAACGGGCAATTAAAATAAAATCCCATGTATTATCAGGATAGGGTTAACCCCGATCCTTCGTTACTCTATAGCTACAGGGTATTTACCCCCTTTTTTTAACAAGCATCGGACAAATTCCAGCAATTATCATAATACCGCCCAAAATAGCAGCAGGGGCGGCGCCGGCCTTCGGAGGATCGCTGGGGCTAGAAGCGTCCTTTTCAAATTTAACTTCTACTTTTGAATCGCAGGTTATGTTCTTAACGATATAGGAGCGTTCAGGCGGGTTTTCAGCAACTACCACACCGTTAATGCTGATGCTGGCAACGTGATGCCCGTTATCGGGAAGCATGCTTATGGTTATATCATCTCCATGATCCACCGTGACGATGCCTGAG
>CAYSKA010000014.1:0-1856 GCA_964431505.1 uncultured Oscillospiraceae bacterium | reverse complement strand
CCTGAGGGCGTTACCGATCCGCCGCCGGCTGAGCTGATTTCAACGTTGTAGCTATGTATGGAGTATAGCGCAATTACATCCAGGTCTGAAGTTACGTTTGTAAACTCGCGGCTCCACCCCTCGAAATCATGGTACTCATGAACAGGCGCCTCCGGTGCGGTCGCGTCCTCTCCCAGACCGACGCCCTGCGTGTCAATGATATCCCCTGTAAGGCTGTCGATAAAGGTTACGGTGAACAGGCCTAGGGGCCTGATTCTTCCCTCGGTACCAGCGTACATGCTCAAATCATCAAGCGATGATATGTAGCTGATCATTATCTCATCAATACAGGGATACTCATTCACAATGGGTAAATCCCCTATCATCGTATAGCCATCCCCTCCTGCGGAAAGGTAATCGTTCGTTGCAAACAGGTATTCACGGTCAAGCTCCAGAGGTTCTCCGGCAACGTAAATATCCGATGGCTCAATACGGTCGTATGGTTCTTTGGAAGCGTCAAAGGAAAAGCTGACCCCGCCGACCTGAGGAAAGCTTCCGGCAGCATCGGGGTATGAGCGCACGCCATGTTCCAAAGCATCGTGTATGGTCTGGCCGGTCATATTTTTGGTAACAATATATCCACCAAACGGGAACACCGTTATCAGGTCGCCCTTGGTTATGTTTCCAACCTCAATAGAGGCGCGGATACCGCCGCCATTGACTATGGAGACGTCGGCGCCAGTTTCATACAGAATTGAGTCGGCCGCGAGGTTACCAAGGTTTGTTTCCTGTGTACGAACGAATTCGCGTTCACCATTAAGAAATACGTTGGCATAGCCTGCCACTTCCGAAAGCAAAACGTTTAAATCGCTTTCAATATCGGACACTAGCGCATCTACGCTTTCGTTCGTGCCGCTGAACTCCTCTTCGCTGACAAGCATAGCTTCGTTTCCGTTTTCATCCATAATTACGATGCCGATATTCTGTATATATTCGCCGGTGCTTACGATGAGCGTATCATTGACCTCATATCCGTTTTCAAGCACAGTATGGCTGTGCCCATCGATGAACAGGTCAATTCCGTCCACTTGCTCGCAAATCATCTCAGAAGTAAATTCGCTGCTTGGTATAAGTCCAATATGGCCGATAGCTATTATATAGTCTACCCCTTGAGCCTGGAGCTGTTCCACCTGCTGCGCAGCCGTGGTTATGGGATTTTCAAATAAAAGACCGGCGACATTGTCGGGGTGAGTTTTGTACGCCGTCTCGGGTGTTGCAAGGCCAAACACACCGTAGGTTTTTCCGTCCCTCTCAATTATCGTATTGCTCTCAAACAGCGTGTTTCCCGCTTCCGCTTCCACTACGTTGGCCGCCAGCACTGGGAAATCCGCTTTTGACGCAAGCTCATCAAGTCTGCCGTAACCGTAGTTATAGTCATGGTTTCCCGTTGTCATGGCGTCATATCCGACCATGTTCATAATGTCGATTATGGACGCACCCTCATACATGGTCGCAATCGGCAATCCGTGAAGAGTGTCCCCAGCGTCAAAGGTCAGCACCGTAGCGCCAGCCGCCTCGTATGCATCCTTCATCGCCGCAACCGCTGTAAAGCCCATGTAATCGGTAACGCGTGAATGCGAATCATTGGTATGCAATACTACGGTTTTACCTTCGTATTCACCTGTGCCCCAATTGCCTACGGCAATAGCCGGTGCGGATATATAGCCCGCAATTAGTATCACGATAAGTATCCAAGCTATTTTCTTCACTTTTAGGTCCTCCCTTTTTATTAAACCCCCGTGCCCATCGGTAAGAAGTTTATAATACCAAATAATTATAGCATAACAGTTTATATTTCGGCATAAGACGACGTTAAA
>CAYSKA010000013.1:0-15592 GCA_964431505.1 uncultured Oscillospiraceae bacterium | reverse complement strand
GGTAATAGGTTCTAAGCCGCCGGAGGAAAATCGGAGCATACCTCCCCGCGCCATCCGGCGCGGGGAGGTATCCGTTGACCGCTAAAACACCCTTAGCATTACTGTGGTTTTAAAAAACTCCCTTGCCGTTTCAGGCGTTATGCTGAACTCCTCCCCGTCAAACAACACGGCAACGCCTGGTCTTTCGCATCTTTTCATGCAAAACGTGGCCTTAAAATCAACCTTGTCATGCAGCGCGTTTTCCTCAATTAAATGCTGAAAGGTTTGAATTACATTATACGAACCCTTGAGATGGCACGAACTGCCTATACATACGCTTAACTCAACCATAACTCAGTCCTCCTTATGCGCGTAATCGACGTGAAGCAGCTCATGCACGCGCCCTTTTAGCAGTCCGCTGTAAAGGGACATCATAAGCGGGTTTTCCTCCGAGCGTTTTATGCTGCTGAGACGGTCGGCCGAATACAGCCCCCTGCCGCGGCCTTCCTGCTCCGCCTTGGCCGCAAAGGGCTGGCCCGCGCCGCTTATGCATCCGCCCGGGCATGCCATGACCTCCACAAAATCGTAACGCTCTCCCGCCTTTATCCGCTCAATCAGCCTGCATGCGTTCTTTAAGCCGCTTACAACCGCTATCCTAACCTGCCTGCTTCCAAAGCCGACCCACGTTTCCTTTATGCCCTCCATTCCGCGTACGCCCCTGTACGCTATTGACATAAGGGCTGTAGACGACTTGTCCGAAGATATGCGGCGAAGCACTGCCTCCGTCACGCCGCCGGTTACGCCGAATATAACGCCGGCGCCTGTCATGGTGCCAAACGGCATATCCACAGCCTCTGGCTCAAGCTCTTTAAACACTATGCCCGATTCCTTTATCATCTGAATCAGCTCCTGCGTTGTTATTACATAATCCACGTCTGGCCTTCCGTCGCGCTTAAACTCGCCGCGGGCAGCTTCAAACTTCTTCGCCGTACACGGCATTACCGCCACGTGTACGTGCCTTCTGCTCGACGTGCTGTTGTGCTCGCGGATCACCGAGGCAAACATCTGCATCGGCGAGCGGCAGGTGGATACATGCGTAAGCAGCTCGGGATAGTTCTTTTCGCAAAAGCTCACCCAAGCCGGACAGCATGAGGTGAAAAGCGGCATATCGTATCCCCCCTCCTCCAGCCTGTTTATCAGCTCGTTTGATTCCTCAAGCACCGTTAAATCCGCTCCGGTCGATGTATCATAGATTTCGTCAAAACCCATGCGCCTGAGCGCCGCCACGATCTGGCCTATGGCGCTGCCGCTTTCCTGAAGCCCAAGCTCACGCCCAATGGCCACCCGTACAGCCGGCGCTATCTGCACCGTTACCTTGGTCCCCGGATCGTCAAGCGCCCTCCACACCCGCCTGGCGTCGTTTTTAACCACTATAGCGCCGGTCGGGCACACCGCCGCGCACTGGCCGCAGCCTACGCACGGCGAATCTGCGATTGGCCCGTCAAAGGCCGTGCTTATGGCCATGCTCGCGCCGCGGCCGGCGAAATCAATGGCGCCTACGTTTTGCACCTCGTTGCACATCCTTACGCAGTCGCCGCACAGGATACACTTGTTTTTATCCCTTGTTATGCACAGCGATGAGCCGTCGATCTTGGGCTTGGCCGCGGTATTTGGAAAGCGCACCCCGTCTATGTCAAAGCGCATGGCCAAATCCTGCAGCTTACACTTTCCGTTGTTTCCGCAGGTTGTACAGTCGCGGCAGTGGTTTGCAAGCAGCAGCTCCAGGATCATCTTTCTGTATCTCCTCAGCCGCTCGGTGTTTGTGCGTATCTCCATGCCGGCCTTGGGCGGCGTGGAACACGCGGCGTCCAGCCCTCCCCACTGGTTTTCAACCATGCACATGCGGCACGCGCCGTATATGGACAGCTCCGAATGGTAGCAAAAGGTCGGCAGCTTGATTCCAGCCTTCCTTATAAGCTCAAGAAGGTTTTTCTCCCCGTTGATCTCAACGGGAATCCCGTCTATGGTCAGATATTCCCTTGCTTGCATCGCCTTATCCCTCCTTGACCGCATGGAACGGGCACGCGTCAACACACGCACCGCACTTTATGCACTTTGTCTCATCAATCCTATACGGCTCCTTAAGTTTGCCCGATATCGCGCTCGCCGGACATACTCTGGAGCACTTCGAGCAGCCCCTGCACAGGTCCGCGTCAATGCTGATACGCTTGAGTTTCTGACAGCTGCCGGCTGGACATCGTTTGTCGTATATATGAGCCTCATATTCGTCTCTAAAGCTATTGATGGTGCTTACAACGGGGAACGCGGCCGTTTTGCCCAGGCCGCACAGCGCGGTGGCTGATATCGTGTCCGCAAGCTCAAGCAGCAGCTCTATATCGCCGTCCTGGCCGCTTCCGCCCACAATGCGCTCAAGTATCTCAAGCATGCGCTTGGTGCCTTCGCGGCACGGCACGCACTTTCCACACGATTCGTTCTGGGTAAAGTTCATGAAAAAGCGCGCTACCTCTACCATGCAGGTCCTGTCGTCCATTACGACCAGCCCTCCCGAACCTATCATGGCGCCCGCCCTCTTCAGGGAGTCAAAATCAAGGGGAAGGTCAAGGTGTTCGCTGGTAAGGCAGCCACCGGACGGCCCCCCGATCTGCACGGCCTTGAATTTCCCGCCTCCACGCATTCCGCCGCCTACGTCGAAGATCACCTCCCGCAGGGTCGTCCCCATCGGCACCTCTATAAGGCCGGTGTTCTCTATATTGCCCGTAAGCGCAAACGCCTTTGTCCCAGGGCTGTTTTCCGGACCTATGCCCCTGTACCATTCTGCCCCGCCGCATATTATCAGCGGCACGTTGGCAAAGGTTTCAACGTTATTTAAAACCGTGGGCATATTGAAAAGCCCGTGCTCAACCGTACGCGGCGGCTTTACCCTGGGCATGCCCCGCTTGCCCTCGATAGACGCGGTAAGCGCGCTTCCCTCGCCGCACACGAACGCGCCCGCCCCGCGGTTAATATGAATTCTAAAGTTAAAGCCAGAACCGAGTATGTCGTCGCCTAAGAGGCCCAGGGCATTTGCCTGTTCTATGGCGTTTTTAAGCCGGCTTACCGCCATTGGGTATTCGGCCCTGACATATATATAGCCTTCGGTCGCGCCGCATGCCACGCCAGCTATCATCATGCCCTCAAGCATCTTGTGTGGGTCGCCTTCCATTATGCTTCTGTCCATGAACGCCCCTGGATCGCCCTCGTCGCCGTTGCAGACGATGTATTTCTGCTCTGCCTTTTGCAGCTTTACCTGTGCCCACTTTCTGCCCGTGGGGAAGCCCCCGCCGCCCCGTCCCCTGAGGTTGGCTTGGGTTATTTCGTCTATGATTCCGTCCGCGCTCATATCAAACAGCGCCTTTTCAAACGCCGCATAGCCGCCGATACCTAGATATTCCTTAATCGAGGTTGCGTCTATATGGCCGCAATGCTCAAGAACCAGCCTGGTCTGCTTTTCGTAAAACGGTATTTTCTCCTGTTTTTTAAATACCACGCCGTTTTTCCCATATGCAAGCCGCTCTATATGCTCGCCGCGCATCACGGTTTTCTCCACGATCTCTTCGCAGTCTACGGGCTTTACCTTTGTATACAGATAGCCGTAAGGCTCTATCCTCACAAGCGGACCCATCTCGCAAAATCCGTGGCACCCGCTCTTTTTCAGCCCCACCGCTCCTTCGTGCGGCTCCTCCTGAAGCTCTGCCTCACAGTTTACGCCGCGCTCCTGCATTATTGATTTAAGTAGATCGTATATCTCCAGGGAACCGCCCGCGATGCAGCCGGTACCGGCGCATACCAGTATCTTCTTCTTTTCCGCGCAAATTGAGTTATTATAGATTGCGCGGAGCGCTTTAAGGTCTTCTCTGCACTTTAGCATATTACAGCTCCCCCCTCAGTTCCTCTATCAGCGCCGCAGCCTTATCCGGAGTCATAGCCGGATAAACCCTGTCGTTCACCGTAAGTACCGGAGCAAGCCCGCACGCGCCCAGGCATGAAACGGTTTCAACGGTGAATCCCATGTCGTCCGTGGTCGGCTTATCCTCGGACAGGCTTAGCTCCTTGCGAAGCCGCTCCAGGATCGGAATGGACTTTCTGACATGGCAGGCTGTGCCGTCACAGACCTTTATAACAAACTTTCCCTTTGGGTTGAGCGAAAAATTTTCATAGAATGTGGCCACACTATATATACTGGCTTGGCTTACGCCCAGCTTTTTTGAAAGATAAGTAAAGGTTTCCCTAGGGAGATACCTGTACCGCTCCTGAATTCCCTGCAATATCGCAATTACAGCGCTGGGCCGGCAGCCAGCAAGGCCGATTATTTCATCGATGGGCGTATAGTCAAACGCTTCGTTCATTGACGTCTCCTTTCAAACCACTGTTTCTTAAAAATAGCTTACTTTTATCCTCTTGCCCATCCTCTTCAGGCAGGCGGAAAGCTCCTCTACCAGACGCATCTTGATGTTGAAGCCAATCGGAAGGTTCGGGTTCTGATGGGCCGGATTAACGGCCTTTCCTACATAAAAGTTGATGTCGGTAGCCTCTTCAAACAGCAGCCTGGCTATCATGGACGCCCCGTCCTTTTTATAGCTCCAGTCCGTATACCTGCGATTGCTCTCAAGATAGTCCCTGGCATAATCCAGCACCCTGTTTATAGTTATAACGCCCTCTGTAACCAGATCCACGCCCTCTATCGCAGCAATCGGCGGTATGTCCGGATCAACGTATACCGGAAGGCCGGCGTCAAGCGGTTTATGCAGAAACTCGGCCGCCAGGGTGGACGTGGTGCCGCCGCATACTATATGCTTTCCCTCCTTTGAGAAGAAAAGCGACATCATCTTATTGAGGTCGTCGGGATCGGACGGAGGACCGATCAATAGGTTTACGGGCTTTCGCCTTCGGATTTTCACAGTGCATACGGTGGTGTCGTCCCCAGGCCTTCCCCCGTACAGATCGCTGCACTCCTGAACCAGCATGGAGCTAAGCGTTTTGGCGGTATACTCGCTGTCGTACATGGTTTCCATGAAACCTATTATATCCTCCCGCTGCCAGCCGAAGTTAAGCGTCTGGCCCACTCCCGCATGTATCGCGCCGTCGCTCATGGCGATGAGGGTGTCGTCCTCTCTCAGCTTGATCCTTGATTTATATATCGTTTTTCCGTCTATGTTTTCGCTTGTTTCGGGATAGGCATAGTTCTTCCCATCCCTGAGCATGATCACATGCGGATTATCGTACTGTATTATTTCAGCCTCAAAATTGCTTGAAATCCTTATAATCGTAAAGGTAGAGTACGCTATCTGCCTTACCGAGCATACCGGAAGCGTAGCCGCTATCGTGGATACGCAGTCCTCAATCGTAAGGGCGTTTGCCATCATCGTTGAAATAATTTTGGAGGTAAGGGTGGACAATATGTTTGCCTTTACACCGCTGCCCAGTCCGTCGGCCAGTACGGACACGGTAGCCCCTTCCCCCTGTTCAGCGATTTCGACATGATCCCCGCACAGCTGTTCGCCGTACTTGTTTACGCTTACATAGCCTGCGTCCGTACACAGGTCATTCATCCGAAAGCGACTCCTTGAGCTTTGTGAGGGCAACCTTTGTCTCGGCCGTGGTTTCGCCCAAGAGCGAAGCGATTTCCTGAACAGCGCGCATCTGCTTTTCTATAACCTTGTCAGTTATCTCCATGGTGGTGCGGCTAAGCTCCTCCTTTTCGGCGCGCTGCCTTTGCTCCTGCGTTACGTCGCGCATTATGCAGATGATAATGTGGAACCCCCTGTCATAGATTACGGTCTGCTCCACGTACTTCTTGTATTCGGCCAGATAGACCGGCCTGTTATATATGTTTTCGCCCTTATCCATCACCTCAAAGAACACGATAGGATCCAGTACGCGCACCACCTGGTCGCCCAGTATATTGCCCTGGTCCGTTATGTTCATAAGCTGGCACGCAGAGGCGTTTAGCTGCTGCACCTCAAAGGATTCGTTCAAAACTATTACGGCGTTTGGCGTATTGTTGATGATGTTGTCCGAGAACGACTCGGCCTTTTCCTTCAAATACGGCAGGCACATCGTAAGGTCAGCCTTACCCTGTATTACCGCAACAGCCTTCTCCCGGCAGGTGTTGTAGCCGCAGCTTCCGCAGTTGAGCTCATGCTCCGGCTTTGTCTTGCCCATCTTTTTTAGAACCTCTTCAATAGCCGCGCCTCCAGGCATGACATGCCGCGCCATGAGAGCGGGCATATCCTTATTAAGCTCGTCCTTTGGCAGCTCCTCCGCGTCAAAGTCCTTTTTGCCCGCATAGCTGTTTACGGCTATATAATCCCTTACCGGAAGCCGGTGGTTTTTGTCCATTGCCGGCCCGCCTATACAGCTGCCCGCGCACGCCGACATCTCGATAAAGCACTTTGTAAGCCTGCCTTCGACTATGTCGTTTATCGCGTTAACGCAGTTCTCCATGCCGTCGATTGCCAGATATGTATATTCCGGATTATCCGCCGCCATGGTGCGGAGGATGCCTCCTGAGGTTGGGAAAAGCCTGGCGCGGCTCTCCTCGTTTACATCCTCAATATGTTCGAGTTCTACGCCCTCGCCATTAAGCCAGGCCGACAGCTCCTCAAAGGTAAGCGCACAGTCCACAATGCCCGCGTAGTTCTCCGCCTCGGCCTTTTTTGAAATGCACGGGCCTATGAATACGGTTTTTGCGCCTTCATGGGCGCGCTTTATTGCCTTGCAATGGGCCTGCATCGGCGATATCACATGCGCAAGGTATGGCAGCGCCTGAGGATAATGCTTTTGTATCAAAAGGTTCACGGTTGAGCAGCACGACGATATGATAACGTCCTGCTCGGCCATATTTGCCATCAGGTCGTACTGGCGCTTTACTATCGTAGCGCCTACCGCCGTCTCCTCCGCTCCCGCAAACCCAAGCCGCTTTAAGGCCATGTCCATCGACTTTATTGTGGCGCCGTCGTAATTCGCCACAAACGACGGCGCTATGCTCGCGTATACCGGGCTTTCTCCAGCTATCAGGGCCTTTGCGGCCGCTACGTCGTTTCTTATCTCCTTTGCGTTTTGAGGACACGCCACAAAGCACTGGCCGCACAGAACGCACTCGTCGTTTACAATGTTGGCCTGATGGCCGCTGAACCTTATTGATTTTACAGGACAGTGCCTAATGCACTTGTAACAATTTTTACAGTTTGCCTTTTTAAGCTTTAAATAATCCTGCATCCGGTCAACACTCCCTTCCCGCATGTGCTTTTTCCATGAATATCCTGTCATTTACGATAAAACGCTCGTGTATTCCCTCGCCCACCAGCGTTCTGCCGTCATAAGCCCTTACGCTGAACGTAAGCCGCCTGCGGTCCGCGCCCGTAAGCTCGCTTTCGCATCTGATGACCGCGCCCTCTGCGGACGCGGCAAGGTGCCTGACGTTTATAAGCGTGCCAACGGTGCTCGTTCCCTCGGAAAGATACGGCCTTACGCTCTCCAGCGCGGCGCGCTCCATAAGCGTTATGAGCGACGGCGTGGAAAATACCTCAAGCCCGCCGCTGCCCAGGGTTTTGGCCATGTTGGAAGCATCAACCCTTAAAGCGGCCTCTCCCCTGACGCCAATCCTTATGCCTTCCATATGGTCTACAGCCTCCCCACTATCTCGTTTTCAAAGAATTCCCTGGTGTTTTCCGGCTTGAGCGAAAACAGCTCCTCACCGATCTTTACGCATACGCCCTTTGTGCAGTTGCCCATGCAAAACGCGCCGCACAGCTCCACGCTGTCCTGAAGCGCCTTTTGCGCAATCAGGTTCTGGAGCTGCTCCACTATCTGCCTTGAGCCCTTTAGATGACATGAGCTTCCAATACATACCGTGACCTTCATAAATTTACCCCTCCATCCAAAATCATTGATAGTCGACCACGTTGGCCCAGTGCAGCAGAAATTCGCGTTCCTGCGGCCTGCCCTTGCCAAGCTGGGACGCGGATACGATGGCAATCCATTTTTCCACGTACTGCCTTGCTGTGTCGGTCTTTTTACAAAACAGCTTCATATAAAGCTCCGCGCCCTTTATGTCGCCCGACAGCCAGAACAGCAGATATGTTCTTGCCGCGTCGGCCCCGGCGCTGCCCTGCGTAGCGTGCGACCAATCGATTATATAGGCGTCGCCGCTTTCATTTATTATTACGTTGCTTGGGTTATAATCGCCGTGGCATAGCTTTTTTTGCTTGGGCAGGCTGTCCAGCCTGGTGTGCAGGTCATATCTGGCTGTAGCGTCAAGGCCGGATTCACATATCTTTCTGTGCATCTTGTCAGTAAGCTTTGTAAGCGCGGGCGCCGTATGCGACAGCATGTCGATTTGGATATCCACAAACCTGCCCATATATTCATCATACAGCTCCGGATGCTCCTCCATTAGCTGGGAAAGCGTCCTGCCCTCTATATACTCCGTAACTATGGCCCACTTTCCGCCGGCCTTTGTAACCTCTATGAGCTTAGGCGCCTTAAGGCCGGTTTCCGCGACCCTAGCCAGGTTAAGCGCCTCGCTCAGCACGTCCGCGGCTGAATAGTTTTCATTGAATACCTTGACGGTCTTATCCCCGTCGCGGTAAACGGTTTTTGCGGTGCGTACGGCAATAATCTTTTCCAGGTTCATGCTTATGCCTCCTTTTGCGGTCCATAATAGGCGTTTAAGTACATCGTTTTTATCTCGCTTATCAGGGGGTATCTTGGGTTGGCTCCGGTGCACTGGTCGTCAAACGCCTGCTCGGCCATTTCATCCAAACTGCCCAAAAAGTCCGCCTCCTCGATGCCGTATTCGCGAATTGAGCGTCTGATTCCTATCCTGTCCTTGAGCTGGCTTATCGCGCCAAGCAGGCGTTCGAACTTTTCGGCGTTATCACTGCCTAAAAGTCCAAGGTAATCCGCAATCTCCACGTACCTTTCAAGCGTATGCGGATGGCCGTACTGGGGGAAGGTACCCATCTTGGCAGGCGCGACGGCCGCGTTAAAGCGCATTACTTCCTCTATCATCAGCGCGTTTGCCACGCCGTGCGGCAGGTGGTGAAAAGCGCCCAGCTTGTGCGCCATTGAATGGCAAACGCCTAAAAACGCGTTTGCGAACGCCATGCCCGCCATAGCGGCGGCGTCGGCCATCCTCTCCCTTGCCGCAGGGTCGCCCGCGCCGTTTTCATACGCGCCAGGCAGGTACTCAAATATCAGTTTAAGCGCGCGCAGCGCCATGGCGTCGGTATAATCCGTGGCCATCATGGACGCGTACGCCTCAAGCGCGTGCGTGGCCGCGTCTATGCCCGACGCCGCGGTCAGCCCCTTTGGAGCGTTCATCATCATATTTGCGTCTATAACGGCCATGTTGGGCATGAGCTCGTAATCGGCAAGGGGGTACTTCACGCCCGTTTCACCGTCGGTAATAACCGCAAACGGCGTTACCTCCGAGCCAGTACCGGCCGTAGTGGGCACCGCTATGAAATAGGCCTTATCACCCATCCGCGGGAAGGTATACACGCGCTTTCTTATATCAGCAAAGCGCATTGCCATGTCCATAAAGTCGGCCTCTGGATGCTCGTACAGCACCCACATGATCTTTGCCGCGTCCATTGCCGATCCGCCGCCCACGGCTATTATACAGTCGGGCCCAAACTCCTCCATGGCCTTTGCGCCTTCCCTGGCGCACCTTAGCGTGGGGTCGGGAGAAACCCTAAAAAATGTGGTGTGAAGGATTCCCATCTCATCCAGCCGGTCCGTAACCGCCCTTGTATACCCGCGCTCGTAGAGGAAGGCGTCAGTAACTATAAACGCCTTTTTTCTTGCGTTCTTTAGCTCCTCAAGCGCCACGGGCAGGCAGCCTCGCTTCATATATACCTTCTGCGGTACGCGGAACCAGAGCATATTCTCCCTCCTCTTTGCCACGGTTTTTATATTGAGCAGGTGCTTTACAGAAACGTTGTCCGAAACCGAATTGCCGCCCCATGAGCCGCATCCCAGCGTAAGCGACGGCGTGAGTTTGAAGTTATACAGGTCTCCTATGCCACCGTGGGAGGCGGGCGTGTTTACAAGTATGCGGCAGGTCTTCATCCTTTTGGCAAACTCATTGAGCTTTTCCTGTTCAAAAACCTCGTTGAGATAGATTGACGACGTATGGCCTATTCCGCCGTCCGCTATCAGGCGCTCGGCCTTGTCCAAAGCATCCTCAAAATTTTTGGCCCTGTACATGGCCAGCACCGGCGACAGCTTTTCATGCGCGAATTCCTCGGTGATCTCCGTGCTCTCAACCTCGCCGATCAATATCTTGGTGCCCTCTGGAACGCTGATGCGGGCCATGCCGGCAATCACGGCGGCCGGCTGGCCTACTATCCTGGCGTTGAGCGCGCCGTTTATGATAATCGTCTTTCTTACCTTTTCGGTTTCATCCTTATCAAGAAAATAACAGCCGCGCCTGGCGAACTCCCGCTTTACCCCGTCGTATACGCTGCTCAGGGCTATTACCGATTGTTCCGACGCGCATATCATTCCGTTATCAAAGGTCTTTGAGTGGATTATGGAATTGACCGCAAGCGTTATATCCGCAGAGTCGTCTATTATCGCCGGCGTATTGCCAGCACCCACGCCTATGGCCGGTTTGCCCGACGAGTACGCAGCCTTTACCATGCCAAAGCCGCCCGTTGCGAGTATTATGTCGGCCTCCTTCATCACGGCGTTTGTAAGCTCCAGCGACGGCACGTCGATAAAGCCGATTATGCCCTCCGGCGCGCCGGCGCTTACCGCGGCCTCAAGCACCGCCTTTGCAGCCGCTATGGTGGAACGCCTCGCCCGCGGATGCGGGCTTACGATTATCCCGTTTCGGGTCTTCAACGCAATCAGGGTTTTGAATATGGCTGTGGACGTTGGGTTCGTGGTTGGTATAACCGCTGCGATAACGCCTATGGGTTCGGCAATCCGCATTATTCCGTATTCCCTGTCCTCCTCTATTACCCCGCAGGTCTTTACGTCCTTGTAGGCGTTATATATATACTCGGAGGCATAATGGTTTTTGATAACCTTGTCCTCCATAACGCCCATGCCCGTTTCCCCGGCGGCAAGCTTTGCAAGGGGTATCCGCTCGCGGTTTGCGGCGGCCGCGGCCGCTGAGAAGATGCGGTCCACCTGCTCCTGGGTATACGTTGAGAATATCCGTTGTGCTTCGCGAATGCGGCCAAGCGCCCGCTTGAGCGCCTCAATGTTATCAACCGTTTCGTAATACGCGGCAGTATTCATCTCTTTTGCCCTCTTAGAATTATATTTTTAA
Source organism: uncultured Oscillospiraceae bacterium (assembly GCA_964431505.1). Lineage (GTDB taxonomy): Bacteria > Bacillota > Clostridia > Christensenellales > CAG-138 > UMGS946. Next base: position 4,269 of record CAYSKA010000013.1, on the reverse strand, counting down.
TCGTGAAACCTTTCGTTAAGATGCTTTGAAAGCAGCGCCAGGGAAATTGCCATGTTTTCATCCTGCACAAGCACGTTTTCAGGAACCCTGAGGTGTGTGGGAGCAAAGTTCAGTATCGCTAGCACCCCGTTTTCAACCAGCGTGTCGCACACGCCCTGGGCGCTTTGCGCCGGCACCGCGATTATGCCTATCTTTACGTTCATCCGGCGGCAAAGCTCGCCCAGGCGTTTTGCCGGCATCACGGGCTTGCCGTTTATCGAGGTCCCCGCCACGTCCTCATTGGAATCAAAGGCAGCTATGATATCCAGGCCGTACTCCTCAAAGCCGTCGTAGGACAAAAGGGCGCGGCCCAGATTGCCCGCTCCGACTATGACCGCCGCGTCCGAGTTGCCATAGCCCAAGAACCGCTCTATATCCAAAATAAGGCTGTCTGTAACGTATCCGACCTTGGGCCTTCCTCCAGAACTTACCGAAGCCAGGTCCTTTCTGACCTGAACGTCGTTTAAGCCCAGCGCTTCCGCTATCGCGGTTGCGGATATGTTTGAGGCGCCGCCCTTGGCCGCGGACCTTAAATAGCTTAAATACAACGGCAGCCTCTGCAGCGTCTGCTTTGAAATCGGCCTGCTGTCCATAGCCTATTCTCCTTTGCTCTTTATGTATTCGTCGATGGCCGACGCGGAAGCCTTTCCCGCTCCCATGGCAAGTATAACTGTGGCAGCTCCGGTTACAGCGTCGCCTCCGGCATATACGCCCTCGCGGGATGTAAGGCCCGTGGAATCGTCGGCTACTATTCCGCCCCACTTTTTAGTTTCAAGCCCCTGTGTGGTGGATTTAATAAGCGGGTTTGGCGAAGTGCCTATCGCCATTATTACGCAGTCAAGCTCCATGGTAAATTCCGAACCCTCGCGCGGCGCCGGCCTGCGCCTGCCGGATTCATCCGGTTCGCCCAGCTCCATCTCCACGCACGTCATGCCCTTTACAAACCCATTTTCGTCGCCAAGAATCTCTATGGGGTTATTAAGCAGCTTGAAGATTATCCCCTCCTGCATAGCGTGTTCGACCTCTTCCTTTCTGGCCGGAAGCTCCTCAAGCGACCTTCTGTAAACGATGTACACCTCTTCTGCGCCCAGCCGCTTGGCGCAGCGGGCCGCATCCATCGCCACGTTGCCGCCGCCTACCACGGCCACGCGCTTTGCCCGCTGTATGGGCGTGGCGCTGTCAGGCAGATAGGCTTTCATGAGATTTACGCGCGTTAAAAACTCGTTTGCCGAATATACGCCCTTGAGGTTTTCCCCGGGTATATTCATAAACCTCGGAAGCCCCGCTCCCGAACCGATGAACACAGCCTCAAACCCTTGCTCATCCATAAGCTCGCCGATAGTTATCACCTTGCCAACGACCATGTTTGTTTCAATCTTTACGCCCAAATCCCTGAGCGTATCTATTTCCTTTTGCACTATCGCCTTTGGCAGCCTGAATTCAGGAATTCCGTATTCAAGCACCCCGCCCGCAAGGTGCAGCGCCTCGAACACGGTAACGTCATAGCCCTTTTTAGCCAGGTCGCCCGCACAGGTAAGGCCCGACGGGCCTGAGCCGATTATTGCTACCTTATGGCCGTTTGGCTCCGGCCTTTTGGGCTTTTCACCGCTGTTTTTATTGTGGTAATCCGCCGCAAAGCGCTCAAGACGGCCTATGCCCACTGGCTCGCCCTTAAGTGCCCGCACGCAGCGCTGCTCGCATTGCGTCTCCTGGGGGCATACCCTTCCGCATACGGCGGGCAGGGAGCTGGATTTTGATATGACGGAGTACGCCTCCTCAAAGCGGCCCTCGGCCATCTCCTTTATAAACGACGGTATGTCGATGTGTACCGGACAGCCCCCCACGCACGGCTTGTTCTTGCAGTTAAGACAGCGCTTTGCCTCATCGATTGCCTGCTCCTCCGTATACCCAAGGGCAACCTCGCTGAAGTTCTTGTTCCTTACGTTGGGCTCCTGTTCGGTCATCCCGTTCTTCTTCATGGACATGTTGGCCATCTCATTTCACCTCCATACGGTACAGGTTGCACGCTTCCTCGTGCGCGGCCATCTCAAAGGGCTTATACATGGACGAGCGCGCTATCGCCTCGTCAAAATCTATCTCGTGGCCGTCAAAATCCGGCCCGTCGACGCACGCAAACCTGGTTTCGCCGCCCACTGTGAGCCGGCAGCAGCCGCACATGCCTGTGCCGTCTATCATTATCGGGTTCATGCTGGCGATGGTCTTTATGCCGTACTCCTTTGTCAGTTTGCATACGAATTTCATCATGATAAGGGGGCCTATGGTAATGACAGCGTCGTATTTTTCACCCGACTCAATCAGCTCCTTAAGCGCGTCGGTCACAAGGCCCTTTTTCCCATAGCTCCCGTCGTCGGTCATCATTGCCAGCCGGCTGCTCACAGCTCTGAACTCGTCCTCAAGTATGACCAGGTCCCTGCTTCTAAACCCCACCACCGAGTGAACCTCGGCGCCCTCCGCGTGCAGCTTCTTTGCCACGGGATAGGCTATCGCGCACCCAACGCCTCCCCCGACGACAGCCACCTTCTTCAGCCCTTCGGTTTCAGTAGCCCTGCCAAGCGGGCCCACAAAGTCGCGGACCGAATCGCCTTCCTCAAGATGGTTCAGCTTTTCAGTGGTCGCGCCGACGATCTGGAATATAATCGTTATAATTCCCCTCTCCCTGTCATAGTCGGCCACTGTAAGGGGGATGCGCTCCCCGTTTTCCTCGGCGCGCAGGATTATAAATTGTCCCGGTTCCGCCTTTTTAGCAACCAGCGGAGCGTATATCTCCATCAGGGTTACGGTTGGGTTCAAGGACTTTTTTCTGACAATTTCGTACATAATTATCGCTCCTCTTTTCATTAAAGATGGCCGCCGCCATCTAAGAGCGGCAGCCATGGATTTATTATAGCTTAGAAGTCAACGTCTTGGCCATAATAGATGTAGGTGAAGAGCTTTTCCATTATATCCGGTGTAATCGCTCTCGGGCTCGATCCCGTGCATGCGTCGCCTACCGCGAGTTCGGCAATACATGCGACCTTCTCCTTGAATTCAGCCTCGTCTATGCCAAATTCCCTCAGCGTCTTTGGAATATTGAACATCTTATTATATTCATCAATCTTTCCGCACAGCGAGAGCACCAGCTCGTCCTCCGTGTTTCCGGCAAGTCCGGCCGATCTTGCTATATCGGCATAGCGGGCCTTTGCCGCGGCATCCTTTGCGTTATACTTTATTACATAGGGCAGATAGATCGCGTTGGCGCAGCCATGCGGGATATGCCCGGTTGAGAACGCGGCGCCCGTCTTATGCGCCATGGAGTGGACGATGCCCAAGAGCGCGTTTGAAAATGCCATTCCCGCCAGGCACTGCGCATAGTGCATCTGCTCCCTCGCATTCATATCCCCATCGTATGAGGCGGGCAGGTACTCAAACACCATGTTTATCGCCTTGAGCGCAAGCGGGTCTGTAAACGGACCGTTTAGGGTGGATACATACGCCTCTATAGCGTGGGTCAGGGCGTCCATGCCGGTGTGGGCGGTGAGCTTCTGAGGCATGGTTTCAGCAAGCTCGGGATCAACAACCGCTATGTCCGGCGTGATGTTGAAATCGGCAAGCGGATACTTTATACCCTTCTCATAGTCCGTAATTACGGAGAATGCCGTTACCTCGGTCGCGGTGCCGGATGTCGACGGGATCGCTAGGAATTTTGCCTTCTGCCTGAGCTCTGGGAAGCTGAACGGGGTAATGAGCTGCTCAAACGTAACGTCGGGATACTCGTAGAAGGCCCACATCGCCTTTGCCGCGTCTATGGGCGAACCGCCGCCCATGGAGATTATCCAGTCCGGGCCGAACTCGCGCATAGCCTCCGCGCCGCGCATAACCGTTTCTACGGAGGGGTCTGGCTCCACGTTTTCAAACAGCTTAACCTCCATGCCCGCTTCCTTCAGATAACCAATGGCCCTGTCAAGAAACCCGAACCTTCTCATGGAACCGCCGCCAACGACGATGAACGCCTTATTTCCCTTAAGGGTTTTCAATACTTCCATGGAGCCCTTACCATAATATAAATCCCTTGGTAATGTAAACCGTGCCATCTTTTTATCCTCCTGGCTTAATTATAATATCGGCGCACAGCTCGTTTTTTTCATTGGGCTTTGTTCACCATTATATTAGCCTTCCCACGTGGCAATGTGAAATATAAAAGAGGAATATCGATATTCTGATATCGATATT
>CAYSKA010000012.1:0-17277 GCA_964431505.1 uncultured Oscillospiraceae bacterium | reverse complement strand
ATCGGCAATCTTGGAAGGATCGTCATCCATGAGTACGATATCCGCGGCCTCAATCGCGGCGTCAGAGCCAAGGCCGCCCATGGCAATCCCAATGTCCGCCTGTGACAACACCGGGGCATCATTAATTCCGTCCCCGACAAAGGCAAGCTTCCCTTCCTTCGAGGTTTCCTTCCCAAGCCTTTCGACCTGCCTTAGCTTGTCAGCCGGCAGCAGTTCGGAATGAACCTCGTCGATTCCAAGTTTTCCAGCTATGTATACGGCTACCGAGCCGGCGTCGCCGGTGAGCATAACCGTCTTTTTCACGCCTGCCTTGCGCATATCCTCAATGGCGTTTTTAGCATCCTCCTTAATCTCGTCCGCTATAAGGATATATCCGGCGTATCTGCCGTTTACTGCAACATGCACCGCCGTACCAGGCCGCGCCGGCACTTCGAAGGCCACCCCAGCTTCCTTCATAAGCTTTGCGTTGCCCGCCAGTACCGGCATGCCGTCGATATCGGCCATTACGCCATGACCCGCAGTTTCCCTGACATTGGACACGCGGGATAACTCCACTTCACCGCCATACGCCCTAATCAATGATGCCGATATGGGATGGTTTGAATAGCTTTCAGCATGCGCAGCGTATTCCAGCAGTTTCTCCGCGCTGATATCCACCGGGTTTATACTTTGAACAGAAAATGTGCCCTTTGTCAAGGTTCCGGTCTTATCCATTACGACCAGTTCAGTCTTTGACAGCGCTTCCAGGTAGTTGCTCCCCTTGATAAGTATGCCCCGCTTCGAGGCTCCGCCTATCCCGCCGTAAAAGCTGAGCGGCACGGAGATTACAAGCGCGCACGGGCATGAGATGACCAGGAATATGAGCGCCCTGTTTATCCAGCCGGAAAAGGGTTCGCTTAGTATCAGCGGCGGAACTGCGGCAAGCAGCGCGGCTGCCGCAACAACGCAGGGCGTATAGTACCTGGCGAACTTGGTAATAAAGTTCTCCGTTTTGGCCTTCTTGGACGCGGCGTTTTCAACGAGTTCAAGTATCTTTGATACGGTTGATTCTCCGAACTCCTTTGTTACCTCTATCTCCAATACGCCCGTAAGGTTTATGCACCCGCTCAGGGCTTCGCTTCCAGCGGCAATATCCCTTGGCAGCGACTCGCCCGTAAGCGCGGACGAATCTATCGATGAGGCGCCCGACCTGACTATTCCGTCGAGAGGTATCTTTTCGCCAGGCTCCACTACTATTAGCTCTCCTATGCCTACGTCGTATGGATCTACGGTTATTAGCCTGCCCTCCCTCCGAACTGTCGCGGAGTCGGGCCTTATATTCATAAGCGAGGCAATCGACTCCCTTGATCGGCTTACGGCATAGCTTTCAAACAGCTGCCCTACCTGGCTAAAGAGCATGACCACCACGCCTTCGGCATATTCGCCCACGGCAAAAGCACCTATAGTGGCTATTGACATAAGAAAGTTTTCGTCAAAAACCTGCCCATTGAGTATATTCTTTCCGGCGCGTATCAATACCCCGCCGCCAACCGCCAGATAGGCCGCAAGGAACGGCACAAGCCTAAGCCATCCCTCCAAGGGCAGCAGCATCGCTGCCGCAAGCAGCACCGCTCCCGCCGCTATGCGCGTGAGAGTCCTTTTCTGTTTGATACTCATAGCCTCACCCTAAGCCACAATCGTACATTCCGGTTCTATCCGCTTGCATACCTTTATAGATTCCTGGACCGCCTTATCAAATTTATCGTCAACCGCATCCAGGGTAAACCTCTGGGTCATAAAACTAATGGTCGCCATATTCACGCCATCAATACGGTTTACCGCTGACTCCATCTTTGCCGCGCAGTTTGCGCAGTCAAGTCCAATTATTTTAAAAGTCCTCTTCATCTTCTTCGCTCTCCTTCCATCATTCCGCTACATGGTCCATTCCCTGATTTATTATCGTCCTGACATGGTCGTCAGCCAGCGAGTAGAACACTGTTTTTCCCTCCCGCCTGTACTTAACAAGCTTTGACTGCTTCAATACCCTGAGCTGGTGTGATATCGCGGACTGGCTCATGTTGAGCAGCTGCGCGATATCGTACACGCACATCTCCGCTTCAAGGAGCACGTAGAGTATCTTAATCCTTGTACTGTCCCCAAACACCTTATACAGCTCCGCCAGATCGCATAATATCTCCTCTTCAGGCATTGAGTCGTTTACCTTTTGCACAACGTCCTCGTGCGCATGTATATAATCCCCATGGATCGTTTCATCAGATAACATGTTTGATCATCCTTTCATTTGAATGATTGTTCATACTTAATTATATGCTTATATTCCATTTTGTCAACCACATTTTCAAAAAACCTGTCGAATATTTCTTGTTTTCTATATATTATTATAATATATAGCGGGAATGGAGTTTACATTTTTATTAGTCTGTGTTACGATTTAATCATAGGTTTTTGTTAAGCCTATAACATGTTCAGTGGATCCCGCCATTGACAAAATTCTTCATGTCGCGTGGATTATTGGGTTTATCCGTTTCGCGCGGCCACACCTCCAAGAGAGCAACAGAACACCCCTTCGTGTGCTGTTGTTTCTCTGTTCTATACGGTAACTTTGTATTTTTATTAGTATATGACTATATTTACATATTGGATTTGATTTTGTTTGATTCGTTCTGAATATACTGTATAATAAGGAGAAGTTATCAAACGCTAAAGTGGTGCTATATGCTTATAAATGCTGACGAAAGGCTCGACGAATTACAATATAAGGGGTTATGCATAATTCAAAACCCTAAGTATTTTTGTTTTGGCACGGATTCGGTTCTGCTTGCATCGTTTACTTCAGTTAAGCGTACCGACCGCGTTATTGACCTGGGTTGCGGCACCGGCATCTTATCGATACTGATAAACGGGCGCACCGGCGCAAGCGTTACTGGCATTGATATCCAGCCTGCTCTTGTGGATATGGCTGCCAGGAGCGCAATGTATAACTATCAGGATGGTGTAAAGGCATTGGTTATGGATATAAGGGATGCGCCCAATGCTTTGTGCCATGGTTCATTCGATGCAGCGGTGTGCAACCCGCCCTACTTTAACGGATCGCTCACTGGAGTAAATGAAAGCAGGACTGTAAGTATGCATAGCTCATCCTGTCGCATTCAGGATGTGGCTTTAAGCGCTAAGCGCCTGCTTAAGCATGGAGGACGGTTGTTTATGTCGTATCCATCCGGCGGTGTTTTTGAGCTTTCCCACGCCTTGTCCGGACAGGGTATTGAGATAAAACGCTACCGCCTTGTGTCTTCATACCTTAAAAAGCCCCCATATTTGGTATTAATTGAAGCCAAAAAAGGGGCAAAGAGCGGAGCGGTATGTGAAAAGCCGCTAATCATTCATGATGACCAGGGGTGTTATACCGACGAGGCAAAGTCAATGTACCATATGGATTGACAGCCATACGTAATTGTAACGCGCGTAACATTATGACCACAGATAACGGAGGACCTATGGAACCCAAGCTTTACCTATGCCCTACGCCTATAGGGAACCTGGAGGATATCACGCTTCGCACAATTAAGACGCTAAAGAATGTGGAAGTGGTATACGCTGAAGACACCCGCAATTCTATAAGGCTGCTGAAACATTATGATATACGTAAGCCTCTGTTAAGCTGCCATGATCATAATGAGGCCCAACGTGCTGAGGAGATTGCCTCTAAAGTGATAAGCGGCATTCCTGTAGCCTATATAAGCGACGCTGGAATGCCGGGTATATCCGATCCAGGCGCGCGGCTTATACTCGCATGTATTGAGCGTAATATCCCCTTTGAAGTCCTGCCTGGGCCTTCGGCTGCAATAGTAGCCGCCGTTATGAGCGGACTGCCGTGTGATAAGTTCAGGTTTGAGGGCTTTCTTCCGCGTTCCCCTGGAGAGCTGGAACGGCGGCTTGAATCGCTGAAAACCGTGGAGTGCACGCTGATATTCTATGAAAGCCCGCTGCGCGTACATAAGACGCTTTTGGCAATGCTGGCATGCTTTGGTGACAGGCCGGCCGCACTGATGCGGGAGCTTACTAAACTGCATGAGGAAACCGTGCGTGGCACGCTCTCCTCGCTGACTGACAAGTACTTAGCCTCTCCGCCCAAGGGAGAATGCGTTATCGCCGTAGGCCAATGCACCGAGTTGCAGGCAAGCAGCTCACATGTAGACCTTCTTCTCCTAGAGCTCCTGCAGCACGGACTTAGCGCAAAGGACGCAGCAAAATTGGCAAGCGGTCTGCTAAGCATATCAAAGAACGCCGCGTATAAAAGGGCCGTTGAATTAAAAGGAGCGCCTAATATATAAACAGTGCATTAGCTATTTCTTATGTGGATCTAAATGCCCCATAAGTATATCGTACAATCCCGCAAGATGCTCCTTGTTATAGTAGTCAATAACAAGGCTTCCCCTGTTCATGGAACCCCTTATGGTTATCTTTACGCCCAAACGCTCCCTCAGTTTGTTCTGCGCGTCGACGAGGTCCGGGTCGCGCTGGGTATACCTGTGCAGATCAAAGGGCCTTTGCGCATCCTGCCTTTCGTGCGCTCCAAAAGCTGGCGTAGGGTTATTGGCGCCTAGGGATATTTGTTCCTGAACATGGCGCTGCCCTTCATCGGGCAGGGCAAGCGTGTTTTGCCGCTTCGCCGTATCCCTTGCAGTTAAACGCCTAGGTTTTGGCGTTCGGTTCAGCTCCTGCGCTATATTCCGTTCAAGTTCGCGCGACGACCAGCCCTGTTCTATGGCCCTGTCAGCAAGCTTGCTTTGAATTGTTGGGTCTCCCACCCCCACGAGCGGCCTGGCGTGCCCAAACTGTAAACGGCCTTCACGTATATATTCCTGCACCTTTATCGGAAGCGAAAGCAGTCTGTGTATCTGTGTGACAGACACACGGCTTTTTCCTATCCTATGCGCTATCTCCTCATGCGTAAGGTCGTGCTGCTTAACAAGAAAATCAATCGCAGCGGCAATTTCCATGGAGTTAAGGTTCTCGCGCTGTATATTCTCTATAAGCGCCACCTCCATGAACTGACGGTCGTCAAACTCCCTTATGATTGCCGGAACCGTTTTCATGCCCGCCATGCGCGCGGCACGGTACCGCCTTTCGCCGGCCACGATGACATATCTGTCAGCCTTTCTCCGCACTATTATAGGCTGCACGATGCCATGCAGTTTTATGGATGAACTTAGCTCTGCAAGCCGGTCCTCGTCAAAACGTTTTCTGGGCTGATCCAGGTTTATATCCAGCAGGTCTATGTCAACCTCATGCACCCCCTCGGATGGTGATGCGACATACTCGCCCAAAAGGGCGTCAAGGCCCTTGCCAAGTCCTTTTCGTCCGCTCATCATAAGGCGCTACCTCCCTCCTTTTTTAACAGCTCCCCGGCCAGCGCCGTATATGCCTTTGCGCCAGCGGATTTCGCATCGTACAGAGTTATTGGCAGCCCAAAGCTGGGCGCCTCGCTAAGCCGCACCGACCGCGGTATTATGGTGCTGTACACCTTGTTCTTAAAGAACTTTTTAACCTCCGTGACCACCTGTGCGCTTAAGTTTGTTCTGGCATCGAACATCGTCAGTACGACGCCCTCAACGTCCAGGTCCGGATTCAAATGCATTCTCACGAGCTTTACCGTATTCATCAGCTGGGAAAGTCCCTCAAGGGCATAGTACTCGCACTGTATCGGAACCATCAGCGTGTCCGCGGCAGTCAAAGCGTTTAGCGTCAGCAGCCCAAGCGAAGGAGGGCAGTCGATAAACACGAAATCATACTCATTCCAAAGCCTGTGCATCGCTCTTTTTAAAACCTGCTCCCTTGCCAGCATGCTTACCAGCTCCACCTCAGCGCCCGCCAGCTCAATACGGGCCGGTATTAAATCCAAGCCTTCAACGCTTGTCCTGACCCTTGCATCCGCAGGATCGGTATGGTTGATTAAAACGTCATAGATGCTTAAATCGGTTTCATCCTTGTTCACGCCAAGGCCACTTGTCATATTTCCCTGGGGATCTATATCTATTGACAGTACCCGCTTCCCCTGCTGTGCGATGCAAGCGGACAGGTTGACCGCCGTCGTCGTCTTCCCAACCCCGCCCTTTTGGTTAGCTATTGCAACTACCTTTGCCACGTATTGCCCTCCTGATATGGCGGCGGCCAGAGGCCGCAGACCATTTGATTGTTTGCTGTTATGCTTATATACCCACCTATGTCATGGCGGCTCATGGTCAGCCAAGCAGCATCGTCCCCTTTATTATAAGATATTTAAATGGACAGTACAATAAAAATACGGCAATAAATGTTACGCGCGTAACATTTATTGCCGCTGAGAATCCAATTAAGGGTTAAGGTCTTGAAACCCTGCCTTCCCTTCTGACAATTTCCCTTGGCTCTCCAGCAGGATAGCCTATTGCTACGGAACCGTAAGGTATATGCGATTCAGGAATTCCAAAGCTGTCCAATACGCTTCTGACATGTGGATCGTCGCATACAGGCCGCACTTGGTTAATCCAGCACGAACCAAGTCCCAGCGACGAGGCCGCTATCATCATATTTTCCAGCGCGCAGGAACAATCTCCATATCCATTTTGATTCTCTCTGTCCTCGCTTACCGCTATAAGGGTAGGCGCATGGTAATAGCAGCAATAGGTTTCATCAATCGCTGCGTTCAAAGCTCCACTCTTTACCCTGTCAAGTATGCTCTTCGTTATCGCGCTGCCAAGCCTCTCCAGAGCTTCCCCCTGTAAGACTGTAAAGATACAGCCCTGAGTGTTCATTGCTGTTGGCGCATAAAGCCCCGCGTCAAGTATAAGGCTCAGTTCCTCTTCGGTAATCTGTCTTTTGTCATAGCTTCGTATGCTGCGCCTGGCAATTATGCCCCTTATAACATCATTCATTGTCTCTCCTCCTTACACAAAACAGTATAGTTGGCAATAAAGAGTATATGCCGTCATTGATATCAATGCACGGTCTCGGCCGCCGTCCTCTCCGCTCCTGGTCTAGTGACCTTAATGTTTATATCAACGCCGTCCTCCCTGTCGTTTTGCACCACCTCTATCATCATCCCCGCATCCCTAAGCTGGTTTACGGCTATATTTATCGTATTCATAAATAGTCTGTAGTCCTTGATCATACGCAGGATTACCGGCCTTGGCTTGGCGCCGTCCTTCCTTTCGTCGTACAGCTCGTTCAGGCGTTTTTCAATCCTGCGCTCCGTTTCCTTTACAGATAGGCCATTCTCCTTTACCTGCTTTACAAACTCAAGCTGCATCGACTCGTCGGACAATCTTAACAGCGCCCTGGCATGGCGCTCACTGAGGCCCGCTTCGGTCATAGCCGCCTTGACAGAGGGACTGAGTTTCAATACGCGGAGCTTATTAGCAACTGAGGACTGGCTTTTACCAAGGCGTTCGGCCAGCTCCTCCTGCGTCATCGAATAATTCTCCAGCAGCTCGCTGTAGCACTGAGCTTCCTCAAGATAATGCAGATTTTCCCTTTGCAGGTTTTCGATAAGCGCCATTACGGCGGAGGCTTCCTCCATCACCTCGCCCAACACCAGGCAAGGCGCCTTTTCCCTTCCAAGGCTTTTGAGCGCCCTAAGCCTGCGCTCGCCTGCCACCAGCTCAAAACCAAGCTTAGTCCGCCTAACGACAAGGGGCTGAATCAGCCCTACCTGCTTGATAGACTGTGCCAGCTCGGATATGCTCTCATCGTCGAAGGTCTTCCTAGGCTGATACGGATTGGGCGTTATATCATTTATAGGTATCTCCTCCAGTCTGCGCGCGTCCTCGTTAGCACGGGTAGTGTCCTTAAAAAAATCGAAAACAGCCATACATCCTCCCAAAAATACGGTTTGCCGCATCAAAGCGGCCTTTTTTTTATATTTGCCGGCTTGCGCGGATATACAGGGGCCGTTGGCAGTGCCTTCCTTGCCATCAAAAGGCATCTTCTCCCCCACAAAACGCTGCGCTGGATTACCTCTCCCTTTGCGTTTAGTTTATTAAAAGCGCTTTGGCATCCCTCAAGCTCCTGGTCATGCGCCGCCCCTTTATACATAATGGAAACGCCGCCAACCTTAAGAAGCGGCACCGTCAGCTCAGCAAGCACCGCCGCGGATGCTACAGCGCGGGTAAGCGCTACATCAAACCGTTCCCTATATCGGCTGACGTGGCCCAAATCCTCGGCCCGCGCGTGTATGCAGCTTGCGTTTAGGCCCAGTTCGGAGCATACCAACTCCAAGAATGCCACCCGCTTTGCAATAGCGTCGACAAGCGTCATGCCTATATCACCTCTGACTATCATAAGCGGTATGCCTGGAAAGCCCGCGCCAGTGCCCACGTCTATGCAGTCCGCTCCAGCCGGTATCAATTCGTTTGCAAGCAGGCTGTCGGCAAAATGTTTTTCGCACACCGATTCCGGATCGGTAATGGCGGTAAGGTTCACCCTGCCGTTATGCTCAGCCAGCAGTTCATAATACCTTATAAACCTGCTCTTCTGCAAAACATCGAGCTCCGGCATTGTCCTATCCAGATATACATCCAGCTCCAAATCCAGCAATCCTCCCGCAACTTTATAAATCAAACCGATACTATGGCCAATATGTTAATGATGAACCCCAGGTTCTCCTCACATAATTGTTCCGCGCGTAACATCTCAGTGTTGTTCCTTATCCAACGTGTTAGTACCATGTATGGCGCCGATGCCTTCCCGCAAATCCAGCGACCTTATATACACCGTCAAAACCGCAATATCAGCCGGCGACACCCCTGAAATACGGCCCGCCTGACCCAGATTCGCGGGTTTAACCAGGCTCAGCTTCTGCCTGGCCTCAATCCTTAACCCTGATATATTCATATAATCCATCTCGGCCGGAAGGGGCGTATCATCCATTAATTTCTGCCGCCTTATCTGTTCATGCTGTTTTGCTATATAACCCTCGTACCTTGCGGTTATCTCAGCCTGCTGTGATACCTCAGCCGGCACACTCGGCAATGAGGGATAGGCCGCTAAAAGGTCAACATAGTTTATCGTACCCCGTTTTAACAGGTCAAAAAGCTTAATTCCGCTTTGAGCCAGGGGTTCTCCCCTGCTCAGGAGCAAATCGTTTAGCACGTTATCCGGCGGCGCTATACGCTCAAGTCCCTCAAGCGCTTGGGTAAGCCGCTCCCTCTTCAGCCTAAGCGCGTCAAAACGTCTCAAGCTAATAAGCCCCGTAGAGCTGGCAAGCTCCGTAAGGCGTAGATCTGCGTTATCCTGTCGGAGTATCAGCCTGTATTCCGCCCGCGAAGTCATCATGCGGTATGGTTCGTTCGTACCCTTTGTCACGAGGTCGTCCACCAGTACTCCTATATATGCATCCGACCGCGAAAGCAGCAGGGGCGGCTCCCCTTTTATATTGAGCGCACAGTTGATTGCGGCGTATAAGCCCTGAGCTGCGGCCTCCTCGTAACCGGAAGTGCCGTTTATCTGTCCGGCAAAATACAAACCCTGCACCCGCTTCGAACCAAGCGCAAGCGACAGCTCCAGCGGGTCAATGCAGTCGTATTCTATGGCATAGCCCGGCCTTGCCATCTCACAGCGCTCAAGGCCCGTTATTGTCCTCAGCATGTCAAGCTGAACATCCTCTGGAAGGCTTGTAGACATGCCCTGCACATACATTTCCAGAGTTGACGCGCCTTCCGGCTCAATAAAGAGCTGATGGCGCTCCTTATCTGCGAATCTTACTATTTTATCCTCAATGGATGGGCAGTAGCGCGTGCCCGCCGCCTGGATCAGCCCGCTGTACATTGCGGATCGGTCCAGATTCAGCCTAATCAGCTCATGAGTACGCGAATTGGTATAGGTAAGGTAGCATGGTTCCTGCAAGGCGTCCGAAGGCGCGCTAATAAATGAGAACCTGGGCATTGGCACATCTCCGCGCTGCACCTGCATCCTGCCAAAATCAACGCTGCGCCTGTTTATTCTGGGCGGCGTGCCCGTTTTAAACCTTCTCAGGCAAAAGCCAAGCTCAGCCAGCGAATCCGACAGCGGCCCGCTGCCAAAAAAACCGCAAGGCCCGCCCTGCGTGACATGGTCGCCTATCAATATCCGGCTTTTCAGGTATACGCCGGCCGCTACGATCAACCCTCTGCACTCAAACTGTGCGCCGCCCGCGCATATTACTCCGCTTACACGGCCGTTCCTGGTCAATATCCGCTCACATTCACCCTGTCTGAGAGAAAGGCGCTCCTGCCGCTCCAGCGCAAGCTTCATCCGTTCATGATAGCGGCGCTTGTCCATCTGGCCCCTAAGCGAGTGCACAGCCGGTCCCTTTCCGGTGTTCAGCATGCGCACCTGTAAAAACGCGTCGTCTGCGGCAAGGGCCATTTCCCCTCCCAATGCGTCTATCTCGCGCACAAGGTGCCCCTTCGAAGTGCCCCCTATGGCAGGATTGCATGCCATCAGCGCTATGGAGTCCAGGTTCATAGTAAGGCAAAGCGTATTCAGCCCCATCCTTGCGCATGCCAAGGCCGCCTCGCATCCGGCGTGGCCCGCTCCCAGCACTATAACATCATATGTCCCCGCAAGGTAGGTCATTGCCTGCCTCCAATCAAGTTCTACCGACTAATAATACCACAACTGGATAGTTTTATAAAGATGTGTAATTTGTCTATACCTATCGTCAGATGGCAAAAGACCTCATTGAACCGCTAAAATTGTTATAACCCACGCACAAAATTAATTATTTTCATCTTTTAAAGTATGAAGGCTTCACTCAGGAGACCTTGAGGAGTCGGGTTTATGGTGAGTTCAATGCTGAAAAGTGTGGGGCTGGCAGTTCCATTTCAAGCAATGAGAACATAGAAACGGGCCAAATCCGGCCCTCCAGACGCGTTTACCCTTGCAGCTGAGGGCAGGATTCTGCTTAACCGATATATAGCGCGGTCAGCTGCCCGCCATTCAGGCAATTTTGCGTAAATATGCCCGTGCGTACCAAAGCGCCCGATTACCCATGCCTTGGCTCTCCCCCAGCCGGGCCTTCAGTTTGCGTCTCTCATGGCAATTAGAAAGGGCGCGGACAGCGTTTCTTAAATCCGCGGCCCACACCCTTTTTCAACACCATCGGGTCAAAAGCGGCCCTGTATTCTTCAGCGCTGGCTTTAGCCTAATCCGCCATGCCCCCGTTAGCATACTCCAGCGCCTGTTCATAACATGTCCGTTCATGGAATTCGACATAATCCTGCAGATTTATCACAGCGTCGTATACATCGCTGGGGAATCTTTTTCTTATTGACGATAAATATTCGCCGCCATCCTGAGGGATCCAATATTCAGCAGGGGTTAACTCCCCTTTAACATTATTAAACGTGATGACGACCGGCATATGACTTCCCCTTGAAAGCGTTAAAGCGCCGTCCTCATATATGAATTCATTGTACATTGCCACAGCATATACGGTCAGCTTTTTGCCATTATGCTCTGTCTTGAATATGCTGTGAGCCGCGGTGGGGATTCCGCCCTGTGCAGCGCCCTCTGCATTCGCCCCGATTATGGCGGCGGATACGGCGTCTGCTATATCCCCGATATCAGAGGGCTCTATGCCGTAATACTCGTTAACCGCCCTTCGTATCTCTTGAGCAAAGTCAAGGGTTATAGGAGAGCTTACTGCCAAATAATAGTAGGGGTCTTCCTCAACGCTAATAACCATTTCCTTTACAAAACCGCCCAGGTTACCGTTATCAAAGCCTTTCGGTATATCAATTCCACGCGCCCTGATAAACTCAACGCATTCACTTTCCGACAGACTGGACAGCATGGGCTTCTCCGGCCTTGGATCCGTCATAAATAACACTGCCACCACAAGGCAGGACGCAAGGGCGGCCGCTATTATCCAAAACGCCGGCTTTTTATAGTTAAGTATATTCTTTATGCGCCGCTTTACCCCAACCTCTCCAAACGCGAGCGGACAGGCGGCAATGGACCGCCTGCTTACGCTGCAGGCCAGCAGGGCAGTGGAATAGGCCTTTTTGTCGTTCACGTCCAGCGTCTTTATCGCCTGTTCGTCGCAGGCAAGCTCAATGTCGCGGCACATAAGGCTGTATGCAAGCCATATCAGCGGATTGAACCAGTAAACAATAAGCAGCAGGAAGCCCGCGGGCTTTATCCAGTGGTCTCGCCGCTTGATATGCGCGGTTTCGTGCGCGATTACGTGGCGCATGCTTTCCTCATCCATGTCAAAGGGCAGATAGATTCGCGGCCTGAACACGCCAAGGACAAACGGCGACGTTACGGCCTCGCTTTGCCAGATATTGTCTTTCAATCTTACGGCCGTTGCAACCCTTCTGCGCAAGCACAGATAGCTTATCGCGGTATACAGCAAAAGCGCCGCCATCCCGGCAATCCACACGGCGCTTGCCGCAAAGGCTATCACCTGCATGGGGTTTACGCTCATGGCCATGTCCGGAGCCAGCGATTGGGAGAGGATGGGGTTTATCGATTCGTTAAGCGCTTCTATTCCGCTGTCTATCGCTGGCGATCCTGAGTAAAGGATGTCCTGCGGGACCGTCTCCACACTGGGAACGGCGCTCAGCATGCTTTCAATAGAAAATGGGCATATCAGCCTGATCCCCACCAGCGCCCAGAGCACGCATATAATGGACTTTGGCGCCCTTTTGAAGACAGCCCGAAGTATTACAACCGTCAAAATCAGCCACCCCGCGGTTATGCTCATATTCAGCAGCTTAATAAATACCGTTTCCATGCTCATTCCTCCCCATGTATGTCTATCATTCGGCGTATTTGGGCAATTTCGTCCTTTGACAGACTATTATGCCTGGTAAACGCCGCTATGAACTTAGGCAAAGAACCGTCAAAGGTTTTTTCCACCAGCTCATCTATCTCCGCCGCCTGTACCTCATCCCTTGATATCAGGGAGGATACAACCGCGTTTTCATTCTTTAAAACGCCCCTCTGAGCCAGGCGGCGTATTACCGTATAGGTTGTGGCTTTCGACCAGCCCAGCCTTTCCCTGCATAGCTGAACAAGCCTTGTGCTGTTCACCGGTTCGTGCTCCCATAGAATTTGGCAGAAGCGGTATTCGCTTTCAAAGACCTTAGGCGTTGACATAATGACCTCCTTATTAGGTGTAATGCGTTAAACCACAATAAGTTTAACCTATTAAACCTAAAAAGTCAACACCATTTAAACTGAGTTTTTATCAAAGGCGTTTACCCTCAGAAGGCCTCAAGCATTCGGATTTGTGGCCAGTTCAAGGCCTATGAGCGCAGGAGTATTCAGCGCTATTTCAAGCGGCAGGAACACAGAAATGGCCCAAATCCGGACCTTAAGGTATGTTTACCCTTGTCAACTGAGGGTACCCCCCTTATTGCAATAGGGCCTGTACCCGGCGGCCAGACTTGAAGAACAGCGTTGGCTATGGTATATTTAGGCCTAATAGACCGCCATTTTAAGCAGGGGGCACGTATGGACTATATAATAAGGAAAGCAACTATAGACGACTCATACGCTCTGGCAAAAATCCTGTCCGAGTCATGGGCCTGCGCGTATAAGCGCATCATCCCCGCAGACGAGCTGGCAATGCAATGCGGCCTTTCCAATAATGTTAGCCGGTTCAGGGAAATGCTTGAAGCGCCTAGAGGGGAATTTTATATAGCGTTGGATGGTAACACCCCATGCGGCGAATTTATGTTTTGCAGATCAAGGGACAAGGATTTGCAAAGCTATGCCGAGATCGTATCAATATATACCCTTGAACGGTATTGGGGCAGCGGACTGGGCTGCGCAATGATGAAAACAGCCTTAAATAAAATTAGGGAATTTAACTTTTCCAATGTTCTTCTATGGGTGTTTAAAGAAAATACCAGAGCAAGGAAGTTCTACGAGAAATTCGGCTTTGCTTTAGATGGTACGGAAAAAAACAGCCATTTTACGAATAAAGCGGTTGAGGTAAGATATACCCTCAAGCTCACGCATGAAGGCAAATGCTTATAGCGCCTTGATAATCTCTCATATCCAATAAAGCTGTAAATGAAATGGGCCAAACGCTGTTTACAGCGCCGGTCCATTCGTTCAGCTGTTAAGTATAAATTTTCATTGGACACGTATGCCGGCTCCAAGCCGGTTTAAAAGAGAGCCATATATTAAACCCTCTCCGCTGCTGAGCTTAGCCAGCCTATCCCCTGCCCACGCTCACAATGCCCGCGCAGTGCGATATCCGCCTGAAGGCCAGCCTTGCTTCGTCAAAGCTTTTGATGAGCTCGTCAAACACCATATAGATTTCATCATCGTCCCATTCCTCAGGGCCGCACCTATCCCTGCATTCGTCAAGCATTTCCCTGGTTTCAAACGCCACGTCCCCTATAAGTATGAGCCCCTGGCCGTTGAGGCATTGAAGCAGCTCCCGTATCAGCTCCGCCTTGCCCTCGTCGTCAAGGTGATGTATGGCGTATGTGATGATTATATAGTCAAATTTCCTGTTCTTTATAGCATCAGGAAGACCTCTGCTGAAATCATGCTGCAAAAGTGTTGCGCAGGGCATCTTCTCCCTGGCTATGTCAACCATTCTCTGTGAAAAATCTATTCCGTATATTTCACAGCCGCAGTCATACAATTTTTTCGCAAGTATCCCCGTGCCAAAGCCCACGTCCAGCACGCTGGCGCATTCGCGGCTTCTCACCTCGTTATATATGGCGTTTAAAAGCTCGCGATAGCCGGCAAAGGGGTATTCCCCATTCTCCTCGCAGAGGGCTACGCTTTCATCGTACCCATCCGCCCACATATCAAAGCCCCTGCTGTCAAGCATCGGCGCTTCCTCCATTCTATTGCGGTATTGTTAAAGTCCGGTAAGTTAATCAATAAAAGCGTCGCAACCGTTCCGCCCAGCGGTAATTATAACGCAGGGGAGCTAATATGTCCATAGAAAGCGGCCTGCCCGACTTAAACTTGAGCGCCTCACATCCATAATCAAAAACATCTATGAGGAAGCGCTATGTCCATATTGGTTGCGCACAGGTCAAAACAGGGTATTACTAGCAGTTCAGCTTAACTCCGGCCTGCTAGCATAGTTCCTGAAAAACTTTAATTATTGGGGCAATTCCCGCCTGCAGCGCCATGACCTCTGGCATAACCGGTTACAGATAATATTTCCTGGGAAATAGCAAAGGTACAACCGGCTGTTCCTTAGGTATAGGATTTCTTTTTTGCAGGCAAGCGCAAAATCCTGCGATATGACCGGCTTTATTTTTCTGAGTTAAACCAGCAGCCAAAGCCCCCTTCAAATGGCTTTGATTTAATAACAAGGGAGCATGCGTAAAACGTCTTAATTCTGGGCCCAGTCATAGCGAGTTGACAAGCCCAGTATAATAACCTACACTGGTAACGGGCTAAACACCCTAGCGCAGACTGAACGGGGGAAGCATATGGATGATGCTGTTAAGCGTTATATAGAAGGTTATTGTGAGGAGATACAAAAGCTTTTTTCAGAACTAAGGCGTTTGGTTCTTCAAAGCGTGCCGCGCGACATAGCCATAGACGAAAGGCTGTGGGCAAAGCTGCCAAGCTATTACAATGGAGACCGGTTTATACGTATTATTCCATTTAAGGATCACATAAACGTCGAGGCCGCCGCCATCGCCGAATATAGAGAGGAATTGAAAGGGTTTAAGACCACTCCAAAGGGCATGCTGCAAATCTATCCTCATCAGAACATGCCAGGCGGTGTTTTTAGTGCGGTATTCGGGCAAACGCTTTTGGGTTAAGATCATTGCCTGGATGATGTCTAACGGGTATGGGTCAAGCTTTTGTCCCAAGTGCGCTGATTATTGCTTCAGCTATGGCCCGATTTACTGAATGAAATTGCTGGCTGAAAGCGTTTGTCAGCCTTTAGCCGTATAAGTATTTTAAACTATTATGTTTAAATCAGCGCGGATTTGACAATTCGATAGCCGGCGTTACAAAGCTGTTTCGGCCTATGACAGCCAAAAACACGATATAATCGCCAGCTGACCGTTCCCAATTATATAATTGGAGCTTTAAGGAGTTAAAACGCTATGGTAATCAGAACATACAGGGATTCGGACGAACAGGGATGGCTGAGATGCAGAGTGGTGTCGTTTCTGGACTGCTCCTACTTTAACGATGTAAAGAGAAAAAAGGAGATATATCCCCATCCATCCGTTGACCTCGTAGCCGAAGATAACGGAAATATCGCCGGCCTGCTATCCGCTGAGTTGGATTCAGACGAGTTGAGCATAAACGCCGGGCGCGGCGCCATCATATGGCACATGGCCGTGCTGCCTGAGTACCGCAGCCGCGGCGTAGCCACAAAGCTATGGAAAACAGCCCGGCGCATGATGCTTTCACAGGGTATCAGCTATTGTGAATTATGGACCCAGGAGGATGTGGCGGCAAACGGATTTTATAGGTCTATTGGCTTTTCGCTTATGGAGGACCATACCTGGATACGCTGTTACGCGCGGGGCGCAGAGGGCCTGTTGCTGCTAAACGGCGAGGCTATTGGCAACATCTACGGGCCTGAAGCGCTGGTGTTCGGCGCTCCGACGAGCCGGAAGGATGAACTGGGGAGGCATTGTTATAGAATAGACGAGGTAAGGCTGTACAGCCGCCGGCTATAAGCTGTGCGGACGCGGCGTTGGGCATTATCTACTTATGCTAATAATTGTGGAATAGTGTTTGAAGGAAACAGGGTATGGAATTGGCAGACCAGCATGAACGGTGCGTTTATGCGACTATTTTAATGTTATTTTAGCGACTAAAAATATCGGTTTACGCTTTTATTGACACCTAAGTTTTAATCTGAGACAAATGGAAGTGCGGAAAAAAACACGGTATAATTGAGCCATCGATAATAACGGCGTTTTTTATGGTTAGGAGGCGGCATGTGAGAAATTCGTTTTCAGAAGTAAAGCTGTTTCAAGTAAAGCCTGATAGGCTGAATGAGTTTGAAAATGCTTATTAGGACCATTCAATCAGAGCAAGAAAAACTGCCCGGCTGTATCAGCGTCAAATATATGAAACGATTTTACACTTTTGATGGTGTTGAAAATGGAAGCCCTCCGAGAGAACTCGCTAAAGTTATAAAATGCGTAAAGTACTATTCATACTTAGAATTTGATACCATAGAAAACTGCGGAAAAGCGAATGGCTGGTTTTTTGATAAGTATGCAAAAGATGTTATCAAATTACTTATTATGCCATTTGACATTAACAGCGGTTATTCAATATAATTTAGGGGTCTGTATAATG
>CAYSKA010000011.1:0-17479 GCA_964431505.1 uncultured Oscillospiraceae bacterium | reverse complement strand
ATGTATTTATATTATAAATATGTTACCTATTAGTTTGTAAACCGGCGTTCCCTATTGCCCTGTTCGTAAGTGAGAAGGGAGGAGATTCCATTGGTTTTGTTATGATACACATATTATTCAATTACAACATCACTGATTTTTTGGGGGGAGTTTAATTTATGATTAAAAGATTTGTATGCATAATCATGGTATTGGCTATGGCCTTTGCCTTGATTCCAACGTCAGCGGTAAGGGATGAGGGCGTAAGGTTCAAGGGGCAGCCCCTTGATTATGACCTGAAGTATGACAGCTTTACAGTAGTGGTTGCGGATGCTGAAACCCTTAACCCAGTGCCCCAGGCCACCGTTGAGGCACTGGGCAACAGGAATCCGACCGATGAGAATGGCGTTACCACGATATACTCTGTGGAGGAGGTTGTGGAAACCATAACTATAAGCGCGCCTGGGTACAAGACAAACAGCGTGATGAAGCGGCTTGAATCCCAGGGATACTGCTACATCCTTCTTGAGCGGCTGGGTAACGACAAAAAGCCTTACATAAGCATGGCCGCTGAAGTCAACACCCTTTACGACCTGCGCACACAGGGGCTGCACTACAGCTATGACGGCGAGCGGCAGCGCTGTGAGATCAGGCTAAACGGAGACTGGCAGGACCATAAGGAGGGTTCCTTTGTCCTTACGCAGCATGACAAACCACTTGAAAATGTACAGTGGGACGGCGAATTGTATAGCTTTACGCCGGTGCACGATATGGTTGACGACGCTCCGATATATGTAAAGATGGTTTCGGCCGACGGCACAGAATCGGATCCCGTAGAGCTTAAAATTACGGTAAGCCGCCAACCCATAGTGGTTACCCCTCGCCCGGGCTCTCAAACGCCCGCGCCTACGAGTCCTGGAACGGAGCCTGAGCCTGAAACCGGACTAATAGAGATGCCAGAGGAAATAACGCTTACCGATGGCTTCAGCGGATCGCTTGATACAAATGGTAACACTCTATTTCCAAGCGAAATTAGCGCTTCACTTCCGCTTTTGCCCGTAACTTTTAACTGCAATACGGAACCCGACGGCAACGTAAAAATCAGGCTCGCCATCAATATAACAAAGAGTGTCCCTGGCGAAAGCAACGAGATGTTCTGGACAACACTAAAGAACAGCTATACTACGTCTAAGGAAGACTTTCGAAAGGCCAAAGACGAGTATAAACGGCTTAAAAATATTCAGCAAGAGGGTTATGAGCTTCTAAATGGCAAGTACGAGATGAATAAAAGCTGGGAAACGGAATTAAATAGCTTTGGATATTATGAAGCTATTTTTGACAGAAACGGAAATTTGGTAAGCCAGGATGGTGGAATCATAATAACGGGCGGCGCCAAATACACTATTTCGCAGCAATACTTATTAGGGCCGCTTTTCATACCCGTATACGTGGACTTTGGAATTGAGCCGATCAACCTGGAAATGGTATGGCCGTTAATCTATTCAGGAAGCGATTTTCAAATCCCCGATATCACATTGGGCGCTTCTCTATCCGCCGGATGCGGCGTCGGCGTATCACGGATTGCCACAGTTGGAATAGAAGGAAAGCTTGGGGCAAAACTGAATTTTAAGCCGCCTGTAAAATTCACGGTTGATCTTGGCCTTAGCCTTAAAGCCTATATTATCTTTATCCTCAACTGGGAATACAAGTTCTTTGGATGGGACATATTCACCTTGACAGGTGACAAGGGAGTACCGGACTTTAATGAACTTCAGATGGATCCTGCGGATATCAAAGTGGCCTCCAGGGATTACGCGCGCAAGACCACGGCATGGAACGGCAGGATGAAGAACATACGGCCTCTAAGCAAAAACGCAAGCCTAAAGAGCGTGGATGTGGATTACATGACCTCCCTGCAGGATTGGATAATGCCCAATTCAATCCCCAAGATCGCAGAATACAACGGCAGGCAGGTCATTATATTCCATGAAAATGATCTCAAGCGCAGCGCTGAGGACGGAGTGGTTTTAAAATACTCCGTAATGGAGGGCGGTTCGTGGTCGGCGCCAAAGGCTGTGTGGGACACTGGCACTTCAGATATGTTTGCAAGAATTGAAACCGGAGCGGGCGGCGAGCTGTATGTCATCTGGCAAAAGCAGAAGGATACGCTGGTAAAGGGTTCGGTTGAAGACATAATGCAGGCGGCGGCCTCCCAGCTGGAAATATGCGTCGCGCGGTTCGACGGCAAGGAATTCGTTGATAAGACGGTATTAACCAACAACGATACGCTTGACGCATACCCGGTGCTGGCGTTTGACGATGAGCGGGGAACCACCGTAGCCGTATGGGCAAACACCCATAGCACCGATATTCTTTCAAACAGCGGCAGTTACAGCATCATGGCCAGCTGGGAACTCAGCAGGAATAACGGGCAGGCCACGTGGTCGGAGCCGGAACAGATATGCTTAAGTGAATATCCCATAACGGAGCTTGACGCGGAACTTATAAACGGCGAGCTCCATATCTCGGCCGTGTGCGCCCGCGGCGACGGATCGACTTATATATATGAAGTCACCGATAGTAAGGCCGCGTACGGCATGGCGGAAATAGCGGGCAGCGAAGGCGGCTTTGCAATTCAATATAAGGGCAGTTATCTATACTGGTATAAGGATGGCTGCGTATATGAGTATGACCACAAGTATAAGACCGCCACCTTGATAAACCCTGGGCAGGCAAATGAAATAAACTCGTCCTACAGGATGCTCGTATCCCCTGACTACAGCAAAACGGCAATAGCCTGGACAGGCGTGAACGGTGACCAGTACGGCCTGTATGTTTCGGTCAAAAGGGGAGAAAGCTGGGGCGCGCCGATAAAGGTGGCTGACCTCATGGAGGATTCCGTCGAGTATATGGACGCCTTGATATCCTCTGACGGAGCCTGGAAGTTTATTATGAACACCAGCACCGATGTTGGAAATGACGAAGCCATGCACTCGCTCATATTTGCAAACGCCGGAGTGCGGTCGAATGTCACCCTTGATTATGTAAGCGCCTACGACTATGCCCGCAATAACGGTGTGCAGCCCATTGGCTTTAGGGTTACAAACTCAACTGAAAGCATGCTTAGCAGCCTCCAGGTCAAGGTATTTAACGAAGATACGATTTATTTCCAGGGCAGCGTGCCGTGCAGCATGAAACCGGGCGAATCCCAGTACATAGAGATGGACGTCACCATACCTAACATTGGTGAAATTACTGAGGTGAGCTTTACGGTGACAGCTATAAACGACCGCTATCCAGAGGATAATACGGAAGTCGTTACTTTAGGCAAAACCGACCTGGACGTAAAGGCAAACCTGTATACCGTAGAGGATAATGCTGTCGTCGTCGCCAAGGTAGCCAACAACTCTAATATTACGGCTACTACCACCGTAAATATACTTGAAAACGACAGGGAGGCCCCACCCTCTCAATCAAGCGGCAGCGTATCAATAGTCGGTGGACGGAGCCGGCTGTACATCTTCCGCATGAACAGGTCCTTGGAGTCTACAAAGGCCCTGTACGTTGACGCTGTTGCCCAGGAACTTGATTTTGACGCCAGCAACAACTATGCGGTTATAATGCTTTATGGGAACGGCTCTGGAGGAATCGATCCTATTCCAACCCCTTCGTCCGGCTCAAGCCGCTATCATGCGGTCGAACCCGAGGTAAGGCCGATAGACAGGCTTCTCTGGATCAGGCGCAACGCAAACAAATAAGTTATATGCAACGAGGCGCTTTTGCTGATACACGACTTCCGAACAGGGCATGACGGATATAATAACATGGATGCGGGGTATTCTCCGCATCCATGTTCCCTTAACGCCATAAACAACAGTTTGGCTCAAGAAGCCTTACGCCCTTCTAGGCATCTGTTAACGCATTGCTGCTGCGCCCCTAGCGCTGCAGAGAAAGACTATTTTAGAAAAACGGTGGTATTCCTTGGCAAAGGGCAGGGTAAACTCAATTCCGCGCTTAGCGCTAAAATGCGTTCGCCTCATGCCCCAGTAGTTATATATTATCCGTTAAGTTTTCGGTTGCCACTGCCCTTGATTCCTCCTCATCCTCGTCCTTCTCGCCTATGTCAACGACCTTCGGGGGCTTTTTGCACAGCCAGTCGTATAAAATCGGGACAAACAACAGGGTAAGCAGGGTGGCGTAAGCCAGGCCTCCCACGATTACCGCCGCCATCGGCTGAAGCATATCCGTGCCCGTGCCTACCCCCAGGAGCATTGTAAACAGTCCCAGTATTGTAGTAAGCGCTGTCATAAGAATTGGGCGCAGCCGGTCCTTTCCGGCCTGTATCAGCGCCTCGCGCTTTTCCATACCCTGTTTTCTGAGCTGGTTTGCGTAATCGACGAACACGATTCCGTTGTTTACAACCACGCCGACAAGCACCAGCATGCCAAGCAGCGCTATGATGCTTAGATCAAAGCCGCAAATCCACAGCATCAGGATTCCTCCGGTAAAGGCCAGCGGTATTGTGAACAGTACTATGAACGGCGACAGCAGCGATTGGAACTGAGCCGCCATTATCGCATAGATAAGCACCACGGCCAGAAGTATCATCATTACCACATCGTTCATGGCCTCCGTAACGAGTTTGTTTTCCCCTTCGTCAGCTATATAGTAGCCTTCCGGCATATTATAACCCGCCAGTTTAGCCTCCACCTGCCGCCCAATCAGTCCGGCGTTATGGCCCGCGCCTATATCGGCTGTAACCGTAACATATCTTACGAAATTATCATGGGATATGGAGGTATATCCGGTAGCCTCGCTCAGCTTGGCAATCTT
This sequence comes from uncultured Oscillospiraceae bacterium, assembly GCA_964431505.1. GTDB lineage: Bacteria > Bacillota > Clostridia > Christensenellales > CAG-138 > UMGS946. Next base: position 12,667 of record CAYSKA010000011.1, on the reverse strand, counting down.
TGAGAGCTTAATCGCCTGCTCCTGGCCGTCCACGGTTACGGTAAGTTCATAATCCATAAGGCTGTCCATGTCAAGCTGCATCTTTTCATCCTTGGCAACGACGACAGGATAGTTCTTATCTTCAAGCGTAACCGTTGTGGCTGTAGTCTCGTTTGAGAGCGCAGCCGATATCTCGCTGTATACCTGAGCTATGGTAAGGCCGTATTTCAACGCCTCGTTCTTATCGATGGTAACGCGCATTTCGGCCGCGCCTTCCTCAATGCCGCTTGATACATTATAAGTCCCCTCGACGTCCGCTATAATATTCATGACGTCTGTAGCAATCCTCCTTAGCTCCTCAAGATCGTCGCCGCATATCTGATACGACAGCCCCGACCCAAGGAAGCTGGTCATGTTGGACATGGCGGTATTTGCCGATATACTGCAGGGCAGGTCGTCCGCTATCTTTATCACCCGCTGCGAAAAGTCCATGCTGGTAAAATCACGGTCATCCTCAAGCACAACATACATGCTGAGCCCCCCGCTGGACATGCCCATTATGCTCATGCTTTGCATGGCGCCCACCGCGGAAACGGAATCCATATCCATAATCCTCTGCATCAGCTCGTCGCTCATGGCGCGCAGGTCCTCATCCTCTATATTCTTGTCTTCCGGCGTAAAATTAACGGTCACCTCCGAAAAATCGGACTCGGGAATAAATTCCGTGCCCATGTTGAACACGGCGAGCACGCTAAGGCCCAACAGCGCCGCCACAATGATTACCGTAGGCAGCTTATGCTTGAGGGTATATGACATCAGTTTGCCGTATGCGTCCGCTACCTTCTCATGCTTTTTCGAAACCTGCTGTTCCTTCTTTTTAAGCATCGTGGATGAAAGCGCGGGGACCAGCGTAAGCGCAACGACAAGGCTTGCAAGCAACGAATAGGCTATCGTCAGCCCCATGTCCACAAAGAGTTCTCTGGTAATTCCCCGGGTGAATACTATGGGGAGAAAAACGCAGACCGTCGTGAGCGTAGACGCGAATACCGGGCCTGATATCTGCCGCGCTCCCCTCAGCGCCGCTTTTGCGGCGGGCATTCCCATAAGCCTCATCCTGTATATGTTTTCAATGGTTACAATACTGTTGTCAACCAGCATGCCAACGCCTAGCGCAAGGCCCGCGAGCGAAAGTATGTTCAGATTTACGCCTGTAAAATACATCAGTACTACCGCCAGCATAAGGCTTATCGGGATGCTGACCGCGACTATGAAGGTTGAACGCACGCTTCTTAAAAACACCATCAGTATGATTATCGCCAGAAGGCCGCCCATAAGAAGGTTGCTGATAACCGAATCTATTACTACATCTATATATATTCCCTGATCCATGAGAGGAGCGATGTTAAGCCCGCTGTACTCCGCCCTCAGCTGCTCCATGGCGTCCAGAAGCCCGTGTGAAACCTCTGAGGTGGAAACGTTGCTCTGCTTCTCAATCGTCATTAGCACGCCGTTGCCGCCGTTGAGCTTGACATACGCCTCGCCCGAATTATCGGATATCTCCACGTCCGCAACGTCCGAAAGCTTTACGGCGCCTATTCCTCCTGTCTTTGATGTAAACAATTCAAGCGCCGCTATCTCATCCATGCTTGAGAACGGATCGCCTATCTTTATGGCGTAGCGTATCCCCCCGTCTGTAAGATAGCCCGCCGGCAGGGAAAAGTTATCCGCCATAAGGAGGGAGCTTATCATCTCAGGGGTTATTATCCCGCCTATGTCCGCCTTTTCATAGGCCTCGTCACGCGCCTGCTCAAACTCCGCCTGGGATGCGTCGAGCTGGACCTGAGCGTCGTTTAGCAGGTCACGCGCCTTGGAAAGCTCGGATTCAAGCCTGTTTTTGCCGCTGTTTAACTCGTTTTGCTTAGCAAGCAGGTCGGCCTGAGTTCTGTTTAGGGTATCCTCCTGGCCGTTAAGGTCCAGAAGCATAGACTCGCATGTCGCTATGCCATCGTCGAGCTGGCCAAGCATGATATTGAGTTCCTCTTGAGTGGGGTTGCCAAGCGCGGCAAGCGCCTCGTCAAGCATCCGCTTTTGGCTGATCAGCTCTTCCAGGGTGCTTTTTAGGTCCGGAAGGCGCTCCTCAAGCCGCTCGAGCATATCCCCGGCGGCCTCAATGGCCACGTCAAGGGACTGAATCCGCCGTATCAGGTCGGCCCGCGCTTCGGCGTTCTCCGGTATGTCCTCCAGCGCGTCAAGCTCGGCCTGCAGGGCGTCCCTTCGTTCGATTAACCCATTAAGCTCTTCCCTGGCCGCCGGAATTCCGGCTTCTATCTGGTCTACAGCAGCCTGAGCCGCCGCTATGGCAAGCTCCAGCTGGGGCATTCGCTGAACGCCCTGTATCAGGGCCTCAAGCCGGCTTCGCTGATCCCTCAGGGATTGAAGTTGCTGCTGAAGCTGATTCCGGCCCGTCCCTATCTGTTCAAATCCGTCCTCAACCTGGTTCATGCCGCTGTTAAGCGCATTCTGTGCAGAGTTAAGCTTGTTCCGCTGCTCCCTCTCCTGACTGGCCAGAAGCTCCATTTGGCTGCCAAGTTCCTCCTCGGCGTCACGGAGCTGCTGCTGCGCTTTTAAAAGCTCGCTGTCCACCGTGCCTAAAATCCTGTCGTTGAGCCTATTTATCTTATCCGTGGATAGCGTTACCAGTATCTCCTCCTCAACCAGTCCGCTGGCGGATACCGAAGCGACACCGTTAACCCTTTCAAGAGCCGGTATTACATCTTCAGATACGAAAAGCGATGTGTCTATCTCGTTCATTCCCTCGTTGGCCACGCTGATGACCATTACGGGAAGCATATCGGGGTTTATTTTCATGTACACGGGCGGGCTTACCGAATCGTGGAGCTGCGCCATCACCATATCTATCCGGCTGTTTAGCTCCAGCATTGTGCTGTCCATGTCAACGCCGTATGAGAACTCCAGTATGAGCACGCTCATGTTCTCAGCCGATACGCTGGATACGTTCTCTATGCCGCCAAGCGTTGAAACCGCGCTTTCAAACGGTTCCGTTACGATGGATTCCACCTTATCAGGGCTTGCGCCCCCGTATGTCGTAAGCATGACTATGTATGGAAAATCCATGCTTGGCAAAAGGTCGGTGGTCATGTTTGTAAATGAGATAATTCCTAGGACGATGACCAGCATTACCGCCATGATTACCGTCATCGGCCTTTTTACGCTATATTTGGGCAACATAGATTATCCTCCATCCATCCGAATACACGAAGTTTGCAAATGGTCGCCTGCACGGGCACAAACGCGGGCATAATCATCATCCTGCCATGGCGTCTTACCACTTTTCACATGTATGATTCGAATTATATCACAATGCCGAATTTTGTTTGCAAAAAGCGTGTGTTATACAATCGTACAGAATGTGAACTTTTATATAAGACATGCTAAAGGGCAAGGATTGCGTATAGATTTTACAGGACTTGCCGATCACCATACCGCTTTTTTGGCCTTTCGTCACAGTCAGGGCCGTAAAACTTGCGGACTGAATCCAGACCTTTACAGCGTCGCTGCGCTGTCCCGCCTGATCGTAATTTCCCGGTAAATATTTAAGGCACTCAGACGCGGTGTATTTAATAAAGCTTTTAGTTCGCCAACGCCATAATCAGTATGTACATAATTTTATTTTTAATCTTACCGCTGAGCTGAACTAATTTTTTCTAAAATATTGAAACCAAGCGATTTGTATGCGATAATTGTGACGATGGTTTGTCTGGCCATAGCCGGAAGCTGAAAAAACCTTTGGAGGAGACCAATAATGCTCAGATTTGAAAACTTTTCAAAGACTTATAGGGGCGGAAAGCGTGCTGTTGAAAATCTTGCGCTTCATGTCGAGCCTGGCGACATATATGGCTTTATAGGCCATAACGGGGCCGGCAAAACTACGGCCATCCGCAGCGCGGTCGGCGTGCTGGACTTCACCGAGGGCGATATATTCATAAACGGCGTCTCGGTCAAGGCCGACCCCATACGCTGCAAGCAGGATCTTGCATATATACCGGACAATCCCGATATATATGACTATCTTACGGGCATTCAGTACCTTACCTTTACAGCGGACATATATGGGGTAAGCAGAACCATGCGCGACGAGCGGATAAAGAGATACGCCGACGCCATGTCCATCACCGACAGGCTGGGCGAGCTGATATCCTCATACTCCCACGGAATGAAGCAGAAGCTCTGCATCGTCTCGGCGCTTATACACGATCCTAAGCTCATGGTGCTCGACGAGCCTTTCGTAGGGCTTGACCCGGTTGCTTCGCATACGCTTAAAAAAATAATGAGGGAGATGTGCGACAGGGGCGCCTCAATATTCTTTTCAACGCACGTGCTTCCAGTTGCGGAAAGCCTGTGCAACAAGATAGCTATAATTAAGGAGGGCAGGCTCGTAGTAAGCGGGCCCACCGCAACGGTGAAGGGGAATACGACCCTTGAAGACGTATTTTTGGAGTTGATCGAAGAATGAAGGGATTTAAGCAGCTCTGCGGGCTCCAGCTAAAGAGCCTACTTAGTCTAAACAAGGCCCGCTTCTCCAAAGACCCTAAGGAGAAGCGGAGGGCATGGATGTCCGTGATCGTAATCGTCTTCCTTTCCCTGTATTTTGTATTTATATTCGGCTTCCAAGTGGGGGCAATGTCTGGCTATGTGCAGCCCGATGCTATCCTCTCCATTGGCGTCGTAGCATGCATAATGCTTACGCTTATTACGAGCGTCGCGAGCGGATACTCGGTGCTGTTTGGCGGGAAGGATCATGACGCGGTCCTCTCCCTGCCGGTGGGCAAACGCGCCATCGTATTGAGCAGGCTGCTTCTGCTCTATGTCAGCGCAGTCATCAATATGATAATGTTTGTGCCTGGAACTCTGATAGCCTATATGCGGCTGGCTGAAATATCAGCCGGCATGATGCTGTCATACGCGCTTATGATCCTTACCGCGCCGATGGTGCCCATTGCGCTGGGTTCGCTTGTCAGCGTGCTTCTGGCGCTGTTCTCAACGCTGTTTAAAAAGAAGAATATAATAGGAATCATTGCAAACCTGCTGCTCTTCTTTGGAATGTTCTTTGCGATATTTATTGCCTACACCGGCATGGCCATAGGCGATATGGCCGGCGGGCTGGGTTCGATATACCCTCCGCTTCAGTGGTTTACATACGGCATCAGGGGCAACTGGGCGTATACGGCGCTGTTTGTCCTGGTAAATGCAGTTTCAATAGCGTTATTGGGGCTTATCGCGGCTAAGCTGTTTGGGCCTCTCTACGACAGGATCAACGCTGTAAGGCAGAAGCGGGGCTATAAATTTAAAGGAGCGGAGGCCAGCTCCGTATCAAAGGCATTGTACAGGCGCGAATGGAGGCGCTTTACAGCATCGCCCATATTCGTGCTAAACGTCATGTCCGGCCCTATAATGGGAACTATCCTGTGCATTGGGGCGATATTCTTTATTAAGGGCGACATAAAACAGCTTGTAACCATGCCTGAGATAATGCCTGTGGTGGCCTCCATAGTTTCGGTGGCGTTAGGGCTTTTCGTGTCCATGTCCCCCGCCACAAGCTGCCTCATATCGGCTGAGGGCAACCGCCTTTGGCTGCTGAAATCACTGCCGGTAAGCGGCGGATTGGCGCTTAGGGCAAAGCTTAGGATGAACAATACCATGATGCTTGCGTTTGCTCTGTTAAACTCTACAATAGCGCTGTTCGTGTTCGATATAAAGGGGATATGGATTCTTGTGATATACCTTGTTCCGGTTGTATACGCCTTATTCAGCGGCATTTCAGGGCTTTGGTCAAACCTGCTGCTTCCAAAGCTTGACTGGAAGCACGACACCGAATTTGTAAAGCAGGGAGCAAGCGTGCTGGTTTCCGTGCTTGTAAGCATGTTAATTGTGGCTGTGCCAATGGTTCTGCTCTTTACTGTTGAGATATTAATGGAGCATGCCGCCCAATTCATGCTTGCCTGGGCAATGCTTTTGCTGCTCATTTCGATTATACTTCTCAGGCTGCTGTCTACGAAAGGTACTGAGAAATTCCGTCAGCTCGACGTAGCGTGACAAATGAAAATATCCCTTTATCAATAGATACGGCAATATATACGGCATAAGCAAAAAAAGCGGCGCGCGCCGCTTTTTTTTGCTCTCTAGCCCCCAGCGGAGACAGGGCGCCTTTGACTTTAACGCTTTGGTCCGTCTTTTTTATTGATTGAATAGATGAAAAGCGTTTAGCAAGCTCTTATAAGTGACGCCGCAAAGCGGCTTGAAGAATACCGCTGCCGAAGTTTTGTCCGCTTCAGCATCGTAAATCAGCAGGGCAGCGCGGCAGTCGGAACAGTGGAGATATTTGATGGTGGGCTCAAAGGTCACAGCGCTTTGCGAATAGACCTTTTATCTGCTTATGAAAATGAAAAACAGCTTGACGAATTATTGCGGATCGCGGATCGCTTCTTTTATGATTTTAGCTGTGAGAAAATTGTGACAAAGGCTACTCCCGATTCTTTGGAACGTATCAATGCCTTGACGAAAAACGGTTATATGCCCTATCCGGCAAACGAAGAATGAGCACGCGAAGACTACTACATCAAGAGGCATCCACGGCAATGGCGTTTACAAGTGCTTTTACACTCTTGATTGCCGCACAATCAGGGACACACGGGCTTGTCAACGACGGCACAGCCCGTTTATTCTATCGTTGATGGGAGGAGTGGCTCTGCTATCAATGCATAGCCACTCCTCCCATTATGTGAGATGCTGTAAAAAAGCTTCCGCTGACATTATACTATCTTCCAAAACCGCTTTATATACGTCCATACTCGTATACCTGTCAAAGGAATAAAGACCTTGATCTATTAAATCCTTTTTTATCTGAATAACAGCTTCTTTTTTATGGATGTTTCTATCCAATTCCATCTTGACGTTATTACAGAATTCTTCAGCTTTCTGTATGGCCACATTATCCAAAAACCATATATCAACATTCCACAATTCATCCAAAACCAGGGTTTCAAATCCGTGAAACCATACGGTCTTTCCTTCATCGGTTGTCTCCTGCTTTGCTTCATACCATGTCGGAGCGTATTTTCCCAATATAAATGATGTTAACCGGTACAGTTTTTCTGTACTCATATTTTCATTCGTAACATCAACGTCCAAATCGCGGCAAGCCATTGTATCCATTACATAGCTGCCTATAACGTGCGGCGTACCGTACTTTTCCAGCTCCTTCAGCAGGCCCAGATCATACAAAAGTTTGCCAGCATCTTGTTTTATATCACCCATGCTTGTTACCTCTCAAAATATAAATTCGTCATATGCGGCATATGCTTTTACAAAAATCTTACCATAAATACTAAGGGGCTGCCACACAAGTTTATAAAATTACAATGCGTAACCATTTGCAAAACAGAGGGGGTTTTTTATCTGCTATTCATAACCATATTCGGAATTAAGTGGGAATTTACCAGGAGCTGTGTTATAATTTTTAAAAAATCACAATATGGCAATAAAACAGGAGAACAATATAGATGACTCAACATTATAAAACGTTATCTGCTGTGTTTCCGATAATCATAAAAACTGAGGACGACAAAAAGCAGGTCCTATTAGCTAAAAGGGCGAATACAGGCTACATGGACGGAATGTGGGATTTTGCCGGAAGTGGCCATGTCGATGAAAATGAAACCGCAATCCAAGCAGTTATTCGTGAGTTGGGGGAAAAAATAGGTATAACTGTAGAGCCAAGCGAGGTAAAGTTTGCTCATTTATCACATAGACTCGGAAAAAATGGCAACAGAACATATTATGATATTTATTTTATAGTTAAAGGATTTTTGGGTGAACCAATCATTGCTGAACCTGAAAAGTGTTCAGATTTAAGCTGGTTTAATGTGGATTGCTTGCCCTCAAACATGATACCTGTTAGAAAAAGCGCTCTTCAAGCATACTTCAACTTTGAGTACTATGGCGAAATCGTGGTTGAGTAATCCCGCCCAATAAACATACTCACTCCTATGTGGAAGTAACAGGGACAGACGGGCTTGTCAACGACGGCGCAGCCCGTTTATTTTATCGTTGACATGGGCGGCTGGCTCTGCTATTTCTTGCATTACTCACTAATAATTTTCCCGAAAAACTGGGAGCTGCCGATTCAGATTATGCTCATAATGCGTGGGACTAAAATAGAGCCTTCATTATTTGCTCTGCACATTGTTTGGGGGTATATTTATCCGTTTCAACCTTGCAGCTATAATCAATATCTCTTGCCATTATCTCACGTTGGTCCTGGGATTGCGTTTCATATCTGCCATCGTCACGTTCAATATTACGCTGTCTGCATATTTCAAGTGGACAAAATACTTCAACAATATCAAAGGGATTATCTCGTAGTATCTGCTTTAACTTATCATAGTGGGGTTTAATTTCAGGCTGTTCAACTAAAATTCCATCAATCAATACATTATACCCCATATCAGAAAATAATTTTGCGGTATAATACATCATTATGATTGCTTCACTTAAATATTTCCAATAATTCTTTTGCAGGTACTTTTCCCCGATCATTTCCTGAAATAAATCATTGGCTACAACAAAAAGAACACATCATCTCGTTCCTGCAATTTCTCAACAATAGATGTTTTCCCGGTGCTTGTGACACCGTTTAAAAAAATTATTCTTCCTTTATTCATTTATCTTTCCCCTCCGTCAAATATAAATTTTCTTCGTGTCTCATTTTGTTTCTGCTGAATAAATTGTACCATATCTTTTACCAATTCTTCACTTCATTCATGACTATGGTTGCCATTTGTAAAAAATAATAAGGGTTTGAAATACTTACCGGAAGTCATCTTCCGGAAGTGTGGCCACACTTCCTATGCTTTCTCCGCAATTTTTTACACTACATCAATCCCTGAACAGCCATACTAGCCTGTCCTTTGAAATCTCCATGTGAAGCCTGCGCTGAAGGCAAAGGGACGCTTCGTTTCCCTCCACGATCTGGCCGTAGGGCGTACGCCCGTGTGTGAGGAGATGATCTATCATATGGGCTTCAAGAGCGTAGGCTATCCCCCTGCGCCTGAACTGGGGCAGTATCTCAAGCATACCCATAGAGCCCTCCGTATGCGTGCCTATGAAGCCAGCCATATTCCCGTCCACAACGGCCCCAAACATACCCGCCCCGATTCGCCCACGTATATGGCCGACGTCATCTATCTGGGAGTAATGGCAGGCTACGAAAACCGCGTCCTCTGGCGTGAGCCGAACGATATCAATGCCTGGGTGAGCCGCTTTTACCGGCGTATCGCGCGTGTACACGGCGTTGACGCACAGCATTTCATCCCCGTTCAGGCCAAGGGCCGCGCGCGCCTGCGCCGAGTACTGCGGCTGGTGCAGGACCAGCATAACCACGCTGCTATCCAGCATGCCGATCATACGCCCGGCGCTTTCTTGGCAGGCCCCGCTCAGCATATGCGTCTGCGCCGCCGCGTCATGCACAAGCATTCCGTCCTCGGCGGCATAAAGAACATGGGCGGCGCCCCGTTTAAGCGAATCTATCATGCACGCGTGGAGCAACGGATTACCATTGAGATATTTTAAAGCAGTCTCTTTCATATCCACCATAGCCTATATTAACATAGCTCTTCAGTTATTGCCGGTTTGAGCTGCTTCGCCCGCCAAACCGCCTATCCAAATCATAGCTACGCAGCCAACGTTTCCCGTGACAACAAAGCCAAGCCTTTCATAAAACTTAATGGCCGCCGGCGTTTCAACGTCGGTAAGCAGCACCTTCTGCCGCACATGCCCATATTGGTTTAAAAACATACGCATCAGAGCCGTTCCTATGCCACGGTTCTGAAATCCGTGCTCAACAAGCAAGTCCTGAACATAGGCCACGGTATGTCCATCGCCGATGAGCCGGAGCATCCCTATAAGCTTACCGTCTGCCCATGCTGTGTATACAGCCAGCGAACCGCCAAGGCCTGACATTGCCGACTTCATATCGTTAATATAGGCGGTCCAGCCCAGCGAGCCGTACAGTTCGAAAAGCTCGTCCTCGCATGGGAGTTTTCCGCTGCAATATGTAATATCATCCATTCTGCAATACCTCCGAATCGGCATACAGGTATTATATCAGATAATCCCTAATGATCCCAGATGTTAAATTGGGGGCAATTTATTAACAAATTGTTACTTTGTTGTAACAGTTGCTTGACATCGCCGCATATTGGTGATAATATTACCATGTGCAAAGCGGGGAAATGCCCAACAACCGGGTAAATACCCACCACTGCCATGTCGGGTGACCAATCCCGACTCACTTGCAACTATATTTTAGAAAATGAAAGGGGAAATTAACATGAAAAAGCTGCTTTCAATAATGCTGGCCGCTCTCATGCTTCTTGCTATCGCAGCTCCTGCGCTGGCGACAGAGGCAGATCCTACAACCGCTCCGACTACCGAGCCGACAACCGCTCCGGTACAGAACGAGATCATATTCAAGGTAACCACTCCCACCGAGGAAGTCGTTGCCAACACCGAGGTTGTATTCAACTTTGCATATGACATCCCGAAGTTTGAAGATCTTAAGCTTGACACCAATGTAATTGGCGAAAACCTGAAGATATCCGCTTCTTGGATCAATCTCAAGGAGATCAAGAGCGTTCAGCTCATCGGCATCGATGAGAACGGCAAGGAAACCGTTATCAGCGAAAACTTCGTAGCCGCTGAAGACGCAAACGGCATTACATTCACAACCAACGACAAGGATGAAAAGGTCGGATTCACCTTCGCTCCCGAATGGGATTCCTCCTACATCATCCGCGTAACCGGTGTAACCCTTGAAAAGGCTAAGACTTCCGCCACCGCAACACTGAGCTTTGGCGACAAGAACCTTGAAGACGGAGCCATCACAACCGACGGCAAGTACACGATCAAGAAAGAGGTCGTTACAGTAGCCGAACCGCCCGTTGAAGGCGAAACCACCAAGGACGAGAGCGAAGCTCCTGCCGCTTCCTACGTTGACTACACCCTCACAGAGGTTGTTGCCACCAAGGAAGGCGAAGAGCCTGCCACTCCGAACACCATCGTGTTCCGCGGAACCGAAGCTGAAGGCAAGAAGTCGATCGTTTGCACCGACATCTTTGTAAACGGCTATGAGCTCCAGTGCAAAGCGCTGGGCGACGAAGTTGAATTCCAGTTCGTAAAGGGCGAGGAAATCCTCACCGAAGGCGAAGCTTTCACCGCTCTCAAGGCTGTATATGATGAGTTCATGAAGTACATGGGCTTCACCATTGGCAATTTCGAGCTCAATGACACCCTGTTCCTGGCTAAGGTTGCTGCTTTTGCTGTTACCAGCACCGCAACCGTTGGCGAACCTGAGGGTGGAGACAAACCGCCGCAAACCGGCGACGTCGCTTCCATCATGGGTTATGTGATGCTGGCTGTTGGCGCTGTTCCCGCTGGCTTCGCAATCTTCAGGAAGAGGAAGTAATTAATCCATAACGCGGCTTAAAACCGAATTCCAACGTCTTGATGTTGGGACCCCAGTGCACGACCGCCGGCCGGTTGGGCCGCCGGCCTTTTTGAATCTAAATTGATTTGGCGCTGCCTGTTAAGTATTTTGCCTAAATCATTTATCTGTAATTAAGCTCTGGGCCCCATATAAAAAGCTGATATCCGGCTATTATTTTACAAAAATTGGCCACCGCACCTCAAATCTGTGACCCGCATTGCTGAACAGCTTCCTATATTGCTGTATGTTTAAACACAAAATGCGTTATAGTCTCACTCCGCATGTGGTGCAACGGGATTGGGGCGGTATGTACGGGCGGCACGTTGAACCCAGCGGCGGCTATGAGCACGCAAAGCGCTTCTTTTTGAAAGCCTGCTTGGCTAGCTTTGAAGGGAACTGGAGCACACAGCGCACTCTGGCGGCTGTCATGCACGCCCATGAACGCAGCCTGATACTACGCCGCTGTTGTTGACCGCTATCATATGCCCTCATTTGACAAGGGTAAAATTGTTTTTTTCATAAGTTAGGATGCCATCATTTCTCATCTTTGATAGCTCATTACACATTGCACTGCGGTCAACGCCTAAATAGTCTGCAAGCTGTTGACGGTTAAATGGAATAGAAAACCGGTAACTTCCCTTTTGTGCAACTTGCTCTGAAAAATATGACAGCAAGCGTCCCCGAATTGACTTGGAAGAGGTATGTAACATGCGTTTGGACAATTCAAGATTCTTTTGGGCAGATATCTGCAACAGATTTTTGATTAATTGATTGTGGTGGGCGCATGAGTTAGAGCATACATTCATGATCTTTGCCACTTTCAAGAATAGAACCTCTGCTTTTTCAGACGCAATCACATTCACTAACAAAGTCGCTCCTGGAATGCTGGCATACGCTTCAGCAAAGATTTCTCCGGCATCTATATGGCTAAAAATACTTGCATTTCCCCATATATCATCGATTGCAATATTAACGCTGCCGGAAAGCACAAGCCCAATACAATCCACAACGCTTCCCGCATGATATATAGTTTCGCCCTTTACATAATTTCTTGTAAAAGCGCCTAAACAGCTTAGTATGCTTTCTGTTTCCGCCGCACTTGTTCCACGAAAAAGCTTCATCTTT
>CAYSKA010000010.1:0-17904 GCA_964431505.1 uncultured Oscillospiraceae bacterium | reverse complement strand
ATACCGCTACGGGTACTACTAAGCCGGCCATTCTTGAAACCGGCCTTAAAATCAACATACCACTGTTTGTAAATCAGGGAGATAGGATACGTGTGGATACGCGGACAGGCGAGTATATGGAGCGCGCATAACAGAAAGAATATGTGTAGGGCGATACGCGAGTAATTAAATTAAATATTGTAATGGAGGCTAACACTAATGAACACAGTACATGAAAGAATAGCATACATCAAGGGATTGGCCGAGGGGCTCAATCTTGGCGACGATACCAATGGAAAGCTGTTTAAAGCCATTATCGAGGCCCTTGAGGATATGGCGGACGCTATACGTGAGAACGAAGACAGCATAATTGAGCTGGACGAGTGCCTGGATGAGATGGCAGATGAGTTTTCTGAGCTTGAGGAAGATTTAGAGTGCCTTGAAGAAGCGTTCTATTGCGATGATGAGGATTGCGACTGCTGTGACGATGAAGATGATGACTTTGACGATGATTTTGTTGAAATGACCTGCCCCCACTGCGGAGAAACGGTTTATTTTGACATCGACCTTATAGAATCCGATGATGAGCTTATGTGCCCCAACTGCAATAAGATTATCATACCGGCGGATGACGAGGGATGCGTATGCAGCTGCGGATGCGATGAGCATAAGTCCGAATAACCCAGTGTATGGCTACAGATGCGGCGGAGGCGACTCCGCCGCTTTAATATTTAAGCTTGATTGTTGCTTCTCCCTGCCTCAGAACCGCCCTAGCTTGTAAATATTTCTGCGTATGTTATACTTAGTTATATAAACCAGCGCAAACCGGGAGAAGTAACATGCGCCACAGAATAGTGTCTACCGACTCCGGCTCCATTGCAAAGGAGCTTGAAATTGAATCAGGTTCATGGCTCATATCTATTGACGGCGAGGATATCGTCGATATCATTGACTATGAGGCGCTATGCTCGTCTGAGTCTTTATTGCTGTGCTACGAATCGCCCGACGGCGAGTTGGTGGAGGCTGAGATTGAGAAGGAAGCATATGAGCCGCTGGGCCTTAATTTCGCTGATGACCTTATAAACGGAATGAGAAGCTGCAAAAACCACTGCCTGTTCTGCTTTATAGATCAGATGCCAAGGAAGGGAAGAAGAACCCTTCAGTTTAAAGACGATGATTGGCGTATGTCGATCATAATGGGCAATTACGTTACCCTTACAAACGTATCAGACGGTGAGTTTGAGCGAATCCTGCGCAGGAGGGCTTCTCCGCTGTATATATCGGTGCATACTTTGGATCCTGAAATAAGGATTAAGATGATGGCCAACCCTACTGCGGGGCTGATAGTTAAACGGCTTGAAAGGTTAAAGTCCGAAGGTCTGCGCTTTCACAGCCAGATTGTGCTTTGCCCCGGCATAAATGACGGCGAGGCGCTTGATTATACTCTCGACGGGCTTTCCAGGCTTTATCCTTATGCCCAGTCCGTTGCGATAGTTCCCGTTGGGCTGACAAAGCACCGCGGTGGACTTTATCCTCTGCGGTGCCTCAGCGCCGCTGAGGCTGAGAGGGCAATTTTGCAGATTAACGCTGTACAGGATAAAATGAGGGGCCTATATGGAGTTGAATTCGCCTACGCATCTGATGAAATGTACATGATAGCGGGTACCCCCCTTCCTGCATACGATTCATATGGAGATTTTGTTCAGCTGGAGAACGGGGTGGGGATGCTGAGAAAGTTTGAGCGCGAGTTTATGGATGAACTAAGTAATATGCAACCGCTGGAGTCGGAGCTGAACCTGGACGCAGTTTCCGGAACCTCGGCGTTCAATTTTCTTAAACGCCTATTTAAGCGTTTGAAGCAGCATAATATAAACATTAACCTGCATGCAGTCAAAAACGATTATTTTGGGGATACCGTCACCGTTTCGGGACTTGTTTGCGGCTGTGATATAGTAAACCAGCTTAGGAACAGGCTTATTAGCGATAAACTGATCCTGCCATCCTGTATGCTTAGAGAAAATGACGATGTTTTTTTGGATGGAATGCGTATATCGGACGTTGCTGAAGGGCTGAAAGCCAGGGTGCTTCCCGTATGCTCTTTTGACGGCGGCAGGCTTATTGAGGAAATATTTAAAATAAATTAAAATCGGAATTATGTGAGGTATATTATGTCCAAACCGCTTGTTGCCATTGTAGGCAGGCCAAACGTGGGAAAATCCACTCTGTTCAACAGGCTAATCGGAAAAAGAATAGCTATTGTGGAGGATACTCCCGGCGTAACCCGCGACCGCATCTACGGGGACGCCGAATGGCTTACGCATTCGTTCACCCTCATTGACACCGGCGGCATCGAGCCTGTAAAAACCGATATAATCAGCGTGCAGATGCGCAGGCAGGCCCAGCTGGCCATTGATACGGCGGACGTCATCATCTTTCTTGCAGACGGAAGGGAAGGCATTACCTCTGCTGATGAAGATGTTGCTGAAATGCTCAGGCGAAGCAAAAAGCCGGTGGTGCTTGCCGTAAACAAGGTAGACAATCTTAAGCTTGAGGATGCGGTCTATGACTTTTATGCATTGGGCATAGGAACGCCGATTACGATATCAGCTGAGCAGGGGCTTGGTCTAGGCGACATGCTTGATGAGGTTACGGCATATTTTGGCGAAACAGAGGATTCCGCCGACGAAAGCGTTACGCGCATAGCCGTGGTGGGCAAGCCAAATGTGGGAAAATCCAGCCTGGTAAATGCGCTGCTTGGCCACGAGCGTACGATAGTCAGCGACATACCCGGAACAACGCGGGATGCTGTTGACTCCCCGTTTGACTACGATGGGGATAGCTATGTCCTGGTTGACACCGCGGGGCTTAGGCGCAAAAGAGCTATTGAGGACGAAAGCATTGAACGCTACAGCGTAATTCGCTCCCTTGGAGCAATAAGGCGCGCCGATGTATCGCTGATCGTTATTGACGCCTCGGAGGAGCTAAGCGAGCAGGATGTACGTATCGCGGGATACGTACATGAGGAGGGTAAGGCGTCGGTGTTAGTCGTTAATAAATGGGACCTCATTGAAAAGGATACGTACACTATGGATGCGTTCAAAAAAAAGCTCGCCTGCGACCTGGCGTTTATGAGCTATGTGCCAATGATTTTTATATCGGCCCTGAGCGGGCAAAGGGTGTACAGAGTAATGAATACCGTGCGCACGGTATGCGAGCAAAACAGCAGAAGGGTTTCTACCGGGGTACTCAACGACATAGTATCCGAGGCCATAATGGTTACAGAGCCGCCGTCGGATAAAGGCAGACGCTTAAAGATCTACTATGCGGTACAGGTGTCTGTAAAGCCCCCTACCTTTGTCCTATTTGTAAATGATCCCGAGCTTATGCACTTTTCATATAAGAGATACCTGGAAAACTATATAAGAAAATCATTTGACCTGAATATGACGCCGATCAGGCTTATAATTAGAAAGCGCGAAAAGCAGGATCAATACAAGGCCTGAAACATAATTTAAGGTACGGAGGAAATCTATGGATTACTTTGTTTGCGGACTGGTTCTGTTAACGGGTTACTTTATAGGCAACATTGAAACTGCCGTTTTGGTCAGCAGAATGGCTTATGGCGACGACATACGCAAACATGGAAGCGGCAACGCGGGCACTACCAATATGCTGAGGGTGTTTGGTATGAAACCTGGCATACTGACATTTATAGGTGATTTTTTAAAGGGCATACTGTCCATTATAATTGGAAGGATTATCTGCGGCTGGCTATGCGGGGACGCCATAATCCTAGGTGCGGACATGGCAACCATAGGCGGCTATCTGTGCGGCCTCGGAACTGTGCTGGGACACGACTTTCCAATATTCTTCGGCTTTAAGGGCGGAAAAGGCGCCGCCTCTACCTTGGGTATAGCCTGGATGGTTGCCCCATGGGTAGCGCTGGGAATAACGGTTTTCAGCTTTATATCGATATATGCAACACAAATGGTTTCTGTGGGCTCGCTGCTGGGGATGACGCTGTTTACGGCAATTGCCATAGCCCTTAACATATCCAATATCCCGCTGATAGTATTATGCTCGGCGCTATGGCTGCTTCTAATTATACGCCACGGCGATAATATAAAACGGATATTCAACGGCACGGAAAGCCGCCTTTTCAAGCGCCCTGGAAAGGGACATGAAAACGGAAAGGACGCATGAAGACGTGCCGCATCAAGCCGCATGCTTGATAAAGTTTCTAAACAAGAGTATAATATCTTTTTATATGGCTTTTGCCTTAATTATCCGCTAAGGAGCGACTTATATGAACAAAAGAAAATCATCAGGAAGACGAAGAATGCGCGCAACGCCGCGGTTTTTCCTAATACTATTACTCTTGGCGCTGGCCATTACCGCCATATTTATACTTGCCGGCAGCTGTAATACCCAGCCCGAACCTCCAGATCCCAGTCAAACGCCTGGAGGGATTACCATAGACGGCACGCCGGGTCAGACGGCTACTTTAGAGCCCGAACCTACGCCCTCGCCCACTCCCGCTTATACGCCTTTACCAAACCCTACGTCTGTAGATTCGACAAAGCCAAGCGCTTTCGGCCTTCAGATCGGCATGCAGCTAAATGGGGAGAGCGTAAGCGAGTATGTTTCGCCCTATGACATACTGTTTGGCGACGCACGGGATTATTCTAACGTGGAAGGCGTAACAACCTTCAGAGGAAATAATTTTCGCGACGACGCTACCTATGGCACGGCAACCAATGTTATTGATAAAAAACTGGAACTGGTATGGACTACCGATATACCAGGCAGCATTGCTAAGGGTACAGGGAGCGGAACATGGTTCGGCGCGGGATGGACCGGCCAGCCGCTGATAGTGCGCTGGCCCGAATCCACCAGAAGCGTCATGAATATCTTTGATGAAAAGAAAGCTAAGGATGGCCTTGTCGAGGTTATATACGCAACTGAAAACAGCTATATTTATTTTCTTGATATCGACGACGGATCCTTTACAAGAAACCATATAAAGGGTGGATGGACCTTTAAGGGTTCCGGCAGCATTGACCCGCGCGGCTATCCACTGCTGTATGTCGGGGCTGGCGATTCTGGACCGTCCGGACCAGCGGAAAACATGATTTTCAGTCTCATCAACGGTGAAAAATTATTCAGCTATGGCGGATCGGACGGCTTTTCCCTGAGAAGCTTTAAAGCCTTTGACGGATCTACAATCGTTCACGGCCCGACCGATACTGTGACATATGCGTCTGAATGCGGTATCATATACCAGTTTAAACTAAACACCAAGTATGATGAATCGGCCGGTACCATATCCATTGACCCAAGCAATATGCTTAAATGGCGCTACACTACCCAACGCACGCGCAGCCATGGTACGTCGTCATACTGGCTTGGCTTTGAAGCCAGCCCTATCATATGGCGCAATTACATGTATGTTCCCGACAACGCAGGAAACCTGTTCTGTATAGATATCCTCAAGATGGAGGTTATATGGATGCAGGACATACTTGACGATACTAATTGTACTCCCACATTTGAGATAGACGAAAGTACCGGAGAGGCGGCCATTTATCTTGGAACATCAACCCATTGGACGGCGAATCAAAACGATATAGCGCAAATACCGTTTTGGAAAATTAACGCTATTACAGGCGAAATAATATGGAAAGCGCCCGGGTACCGCTGCACGCGCACCAACGTATCAGGAGGGGTTCAGAGCACCGCGGCACTCGGAAAGAACAACGTATCCGATCTTATATTCGTATCCTACGCCCTGACCGTTGATACCGATACGCGCGGCAGGCTTGTCGCATACAGCAAGGACACGGGCGAAGAAGTATGGACCTATGACCTCAAAAATTACAGCTATTCCTCTCCGATTTTGATGTATGATGAAAATGGTGATGGATATCTGGTTACCTTTGACGCAGGCGGTACGATGTACTTGATCGACGCTAGGACAGGCGTATTGCTTGATTCGTTGCAACTTGAGGGCAACTTTGAGGCCAGCCCCGCCGCATTTGGAAATACGATTGTCATTGGAACACGCTCTTCAAAAATCTACGGCATAAAGCTCAGATAGGCGTATAATACAAAAAAGCCATGGGCCTTAAAGCGGTCTATGGCTTTTTTTGATCTTATCGCTATCAGGCTTTAATTATAAGCCCTTAATGGAGTGTGTAAGTTGCTTTTCAGGGATCATACCTATTTATAGTTATTATATGGCTGCCGCGCAAAAACAACAAAGAAGGCCTATACTTCTAAGCTTCCGTCAAACAAATATTGCTCTTATTGCACATCCCCTAAATAGACTATCCTCTATATTAAAAAACAGCCTTTAATATATAAAGGCTGTATGTTTGCGTTTATTCGTTTTTTATTTCACTTCGCCCGTCGTATTGAAGGAGCCGCCTGCAAGCGCCTCTGCAAAGTCCTTAGTGGCTATTGCTTTCCATACTCCATCAACCATTTTAAATTCTACATCTATATTATTGGTCACAGTTGAAACGCTAGGGTCTTTGAATACCTCAAGCCATAGCTGATGCCTTGCCTCAGCGTCCACTTCGCCCTCATAGTCCTTTGCCTTAATTAAGAACTTCTCGTAGGCAATGCGGTTGCTTATGGTGGTTATATCCACGTTGCATGTCGCGCTATCGCCTGACGCAGACGTGTTCTTGACTTTGCATTCAAGCTTTGAAAAACTTGCCTCCATGAATTCCATCACGCTGCCGCCCTCCTGCGGAAGATCGCCAAACACGCTTATCGAACCATTTTCAAGGCCCTCATCAATAAAATACTTTTTAATGCCTTCATCGTCAAAATTCTTAAAAGCCTCAATTCCGTATTTAAGCACCGAGGCCGGAGTATTGCCCTCATTATCCTTTGCTTGGCATCCACACATAAATGCGGCCAGAACCACGGCCAAAAGGAGGGCGGCCATACCTCTTTTTTTCATTTATTTGTATCCTTTCTAACAAATATATAGATAGACATTGCATATCTGCGCACATCTTTTACAATCATAACCCATCAATATATAGATGTCAATCAAACAGTGCCATCGCGAGCGCCGCAAGAGAATCAACATCTATGGCCTCCGCCCTCGCAGAGGGCGAGAGCCCGCATTGAGCACATGCATCAAGCGCATTCTCCCTTGATATTCCGCCGGATATAAGGTTGTTCTGAATGGTTTTTCTCCTGTTCGCGAAAGCCAGCGCGCATAATCTGCAAAGCTTATCAAAGCCTTGTCTTCCATGTACTCTTGTAAGCTTAACCACGGTTGATTCAACTTCCGGCATAGGGTAATAGCTTTGCGGCGGCAAATCGATAAGCTTTGACGCCGTGTATTGATATTGCGATATAACCGCAAGCGGGCCATAGGCACGGCAGGACGGCTGAGCAAAAAACCGGCTGGCCGCCTCTCTTTGAAGCATTAGGGTCATGGTTTCAATCGGGAGACCGCTCTTTAGTAGCCTCATACATATGGGAGTTGTGACATAGTATGGCAGATTGGCTACAACGTCAATCGCTTTGCCCTGTAGCATTTCATGAATCAGGCTTAGATCACACTTTAAAAAATCGGCGAACAGCATGGTTACATTATTGCATCCCTCTAAGGCAAAGCTTAGGGCTTGCTCAAGCCCTCTGTCTATTTCAACTGAAACGACAAAGCGTGCCCGCTTGGAGAGCATCCGTGTCATCGTGCCCATCCCCGCCCCGATCTCAAGAACATATTTTCCATCGATATCCGCGCCATTGATTATGGACTCTAGGGCACCCCTATCGTCGATAAAATTTTGGCCAAGGGCTTTATTCGGCTTTAAACCAAACCTATTCATTAAATATTTTGTATTAAGCTTATCCATATCTATGGGTTCCTCGGAACATTTACACTATTTTTCAGAATATAAATCTTGAAATTGCGTTTTCTTCCCCAACGCCTGCATTCGCTTTCCGAATTAAAAAACAGGTCCACAAGGTTTTTCATGCCATTTTCCGCATGGCGAAACCCTCCGGTGTCCAGGGCGGTACCGTAGCCGTAACCTGGAATGTATATCTTAGAATAATACGGTATTACCTTTGGGTTAACCGCAATAGTGCCAAGATCCGGCCAGGTCCCCTTTGCCGTCCTCTCCCCCGTGTGCGTATATGCGGTGCACTCCACATACATTACCTCTGCAATCATATCCTCTGTCGGCGGAGCCTTATATCGCCTCCATTCGCCCAAATAGCTGGTTTGATACCTAATCCTTGTTCCAACCCTTATCACCTCGTCAACCGCCTGGGCAATCACTGTCTGGTCTACGGTTTCGCGCGATATCTCAATGCCGTCCTTAATGGTTATTCTCTGAGTAATCTGTTTTGTACCGTCCCTTCCTTCCTGTTGGGTTACGTTCTTGCCCTCGTACATTTCAGCGTCCTTCACAATTATCTCCTGGGCATAGAGCGGCCTATAAGAGGTATCGTATTCAATCTCGACCGAAGCATAGTTTATCCTTTGTCCCGGCTCAAGATCCGCAAAGGGCTTATGCGAAAGCTCGTCATCGGCATCATATAAGATGTTGGCCTTTGATAATGCATCTCCTACCGTTCCTCCTCTAAGGCTTACCACAGTAACCTTATCCTCCGATGTTACCGCTACGGGAAACGCCCTGACAATCTCTATTGACATCCCATCGTCAAGCATTGCGTCCAATGGATATGATACAACATCCTCTGAGTTTAAAACTATTTGAGCTTCCCCCAGAAATTCCCCTACGGTTTTTGGCCAGACCAGATATTCGGCTGATTTTCCGTTTGCGGTCAGCGATACCATTACCCTCCCGTCCTCCGCGTTTGACATTCCATGCAGAGATATCAGCGATAATATGAATCCAGCGGCCAACAGCAGGTCAAGCGCGACAAAACCAATGCGCTTAAAGTTGACTGAACGGGTTCTATGCGGTGATACAGCTTCGTGATCTTCGGCAGCTCTAGACGCTATAGAATTCCTTAATGTGGCAGCAAAAGAAAAAAGGCACGTTCTAAATCGTGCCATAATGCCGGCTAGTGGCCTTATAGTTCTATAACTGTCGCGGTCTGCCCCTGTATCCGAGCCGGCAGTTCGTCTTTGAGTATTCATAACTCCTCCCGTTTTATTGTTCATCTTATACATAAACTTAAATAAACATTAGCATAAGACTTTCTTATTGTCAAATCCATCCCATTATACATCATCCAAAATTACCAATAAGCATTTGCCAATACTTATTCTCTATTATATAATTAGGTTGATTTAAATATATGGAGGCATATTTTGAGAAGAGCGCTGTCGTGTATTTTTGTACTATTTTTTGTGCTTACAACCGCGTTTGTTGGAGGCTGTTCTAACGACACATCGGCTTCAGGCGGCGAGCTTATTACAGCGTTTCTTGACAAACTCTGCGCCGGAGAATACCGCGAGTGTTATAAATACCTTGACACCGACTCCGCAAGGAGTCAGGAGGATATGGAGCAGATCATAAGTTCCGTAACCAAATCGGTCTGGTCGCGCTATAACGTAATCGGCGAAAATGGAAAGCGAATTGAATACGACCCTGAAAAGGTGTATTTCACCGTGTCTCCCAGCTTGGGAATAACCCCAACTATGGCGCCTTCAACGGAGGGGATCGATGTGTCTCCCGATGCGGCTACCACTGTTTCCAACGTCTGGGCCGCTAAAAGCGTTCTGCTTTCAAACGAGCCTTCATCCTCCGTGCCTGGTTCTGCTCCGTCCCCTACCGAGGTTATAACCCCCGCGCCTTCTCCATCGCCAGCTCCGGCGGCGACGGAGGATAAGCCGCTTGAGGATGTGCTTAAGGAAATAGAATCCCTTTTGGACAACCAGCAGTACCTCGAAAATACATATGAAAATATATCAGAGGAGCGTTTCGCGGCGCTCTATGAGTCAGCATTCAACATGCTTGATATAACCTCTATGTCATACTCGATTGAATCCCTAAATGAAGGCCAGTATATGACCACTCTCAGCTACACCCTTACGTATCATTCAGCCTTGGCAGGCGAAATGACATATAGGTTCAGCCTTGCGCTGCGCAACCGCAACAACGGCTGGACCATTCCCTGGTCCCCTTCCATGGTCTTTCCAAACATGGGTTGGGGCGACAGAATAGTAAAGCACCGGCTCACATCGGCCAGAGGGGAAATCGTAGCTGATAAGGGTTTCGTTATGGCTGAAAACGTAAGCGCACACGCAATATTAGCCAATACCTCAGAGATTGCAGAACCAGCGGCGTTTTCCCAACAGCTCGCCTCCCTGCTTGGGCTTGACGCCAGCGCCCTTGAAAAGCGAATCCGCGGCGCTACGCCAGGCTCGTCCATCATGCTGGACAAGCTATATCCTGACGAGCTTACCGATACGCTTAAGGAGCAGTTGCTGCTTATAGACGGAATAAACATAGATTCAGATGGTTATGGAGCGCTGCGCAATTATCCTTTCAGCAATACTCTGGCCCACGTTTTGGGATACGTTGGCTTTATCGACGAGGAAAAGCTGGATCAGTATAACGAGGGCCGCACCAGCGAGGACGGATTGTATAACCCCGATTCCATTGTCGGAAGATCGGGCCTTGAAAGGCTGCATGAATCCGACCTTCGCGGCAGGGACGGCTATATGATCTTCATCAGAAGCTATGATGGGATAAATCAGGGAACGCTGTACAAGAAGGATGTTCAGGATGGTTACGACGTAAAAACCACCTTTGATATGGACTTGCAGCTTCGTCTTGAGGAGGTGCTGGACTTAACGCTCTATGGCGACGACGTAGCCGCTGCCGTAGTCGTAATGAATCCAACAACAGGGGCAATCCAGGCAATGTCCTCATATCCGTCATATGACGTAAACCAGCTTGCGCGCGGAAACACCGCCTATTATAAAGAGCTTACCGATGACGCCCAAAAGCCGCTTCTCAACAGGGTAACGCAGGGTCTATACCCTCCCGGGTCTACTTTTAAGGCTTTTACCGCGGCTGCCGCTTTGCAATATAATGTTCTAACGCCCGATTATGTATTTACAGGCAAAATAGTAAACGATTACTGGACCCCAACCGAATACGGCACATGGATATGGCCATCCATAAAGCGCGCTGAGATACGCAACAGGGAGCTTCCGCTGAATATGCGAAACGCTATGCTGCACTCGGATAATATCTACTTTGCCAATGCCGCCCTGCTGATGGGAGAGGACCGTTTTATTCAGTTTTTAGAAAAAATCGGGATGAACGGCAGTGTTCCGTTTGAGCTGGGTTCGTTAAATTCTCAGATTGTAAACGAGAATACAGATATTTCATATAAGCTGCTTGCGGACATGGGATACGGCCAGGGCGAGCTGCTGGTTACGCCGCTTCAGCTGGCGGCTATGTTTTCAGCGTTTGCAAACGGCGGGTCCATGGTTGCCCCCCGCATAGTCGAAGGGTTGTATAAAACGGAGAGCTCAAGATATAGCGCCGTATCAATACGCGAGCCCGAAACATGGATAGAAAACGCAGTCAGCCAATCCGCTGTCTCCAGCCTGCTTCCCATGCTTGAAGACGTTGTTAATTCCAAGTATAACGGCACTGGCCGCCCCCTGCGGGTAAAAAATTGCACAGTAGCGGGCAAGACGGGCACAGCGGAGATAGGCGCGGACAAAAGCCGTGAGATATCGTGGTTTGTAGGATTCAGAACTGGGGTATCAGACGAGGATGCGAGACTTGCCCTTGTCATGATTGAAATACCCAACGAGGATAAATACACCAACCTTAAGTTCGGGATAGCGCGGGCTATGCTTGAGATGGAAGCTTCCCCTGATGAGAATTCCGGCGGATGACAGCTCTGAGCATATCCGCCAAATTTTGGGCCATGGCGATGATTTTCGTTGCTAATGAAGTCCCATAGGTATAAAATAAAGTGTACGATTAATGCGCAAAAATTGTGCGCTAACATAAAACGGAGGTACAGCGAATGAGCAAAATTGTAACTGCAAAGGAGGCGCTATCCAGGATCAAGGATGGCGATACGCTTCTAGTAGGCGGGTTCCTTCAGGGTGGAAGTCCGGAATATCTTCTGGGCGAACTGATCGATCATCCTGCCAGGCACCTGACAATAGTCAACAACGATATGGGGCTTGCCGAAAACAACCTTACAAAGATTATGGGAAACGGCAGGGTTGACAAGATAATCTGCACTTACATAGGCCTAAACCCCATGGCGCAGCAGATGTATCATAGCGATCCAACTACGGTCGAGCTGAATCCACAGGGTACGCTCGCTGAACGTATACGCTGCGCAGGCGCTGGAATTGCGGGATTTTATACGCCTACAGGCGTTGGTACCGTGATAGAGGAGGGCAAGGAAAAGCGCAGCTTTGACGGAGCAGAATACCTTTTTGAAAGAGCGCTTGCGGGGGACGTTGCCATTGTTCACGCCGCTGTTGTTGATGAATATGGAAATTGCTTTATGAGGGGCTCTTCAAAGAACTTCAACGCCGTCATGCCTGCCGCTGCCGGCTATGTAATAGTTGAGGCTGAAAAAATCGTTCCCGTAGGCGAAATTGACAGCGAACTTGTCACTGTACCCGGTATATTTATAGATGCAATCGTAAGCATTCCCAAGGAGGGCAAATAAATATGGCACTTGATAAAAAGAACTTTATCGCAAAGCGCGTGGCTATGGAGCTAAACGACGGAGACGTTGTAAATCTCGGTATAGGGCTGCCCACGCTGGTAGCCAACCACATCCCTGACAGCATAAACGTAACGTTTCACGCTGAAAACGGCATAATCGGCGCGGGTCCGGCCGCTGGCGAAGACGAGCTTGATTTGGACATATTCAATGCCGGAGGACAATACATAACAGTTGTAAAAGGGGCAAAATTTCTCTCAAGCGACGAGTCCTTTGCAATTATCAGGGGAGGGCATGTGCATATGACCGTTCTTGGCGCGCTTCAAGTGGATCAAAAGGGAAACCTCGCCAACTGGAATGTACCTGGCAAAAAGGTAACGGGTATGGGCGGAGCTATGGATCTGGTAGCCAAGGCGAAGAAGGTAATAGTTGCCATGGAGCATACTGCAAAGGGCAACCATAAGATTCTGTCGGAATGCACCTTCCCATTGACCGGGGCCGGAGTGGTGGACGTCATCATTACAGACATGGGCTTTATGGAGGTAACGCCAAAAGGCCTGGTCCTTCGGGAAATCGCGTCCGACGTATCCGTTGAGGAAGTTCAGGCTGCCACTGGCGCAAAGCTTATAATACCTGATGATATTAAAGTCATGAATGTTGAATAGAGTTTTGGGAGGAATAGGATAAATGAAGGATATCGTGATAGCATCGGCATGCAGGACAGCCGTTGGCGCATTCGGCGGAACGCTTAAGGACGTACCCGCCGTTGAGCTGGGAAGCATTGTAATAAAAGAAGCTGTCAAACGCGCAGGAATCAATCCGTCGGATATAGACGAAGTAATAATGGGATGCGTGCTTCAGGCCGGCCTGGGACAAAACGTAACCCGCCAAGCCATGATTAAGGCCGGTCTGCCGGTTGAAACCCCTGCTATGACCATAAACAATGTATGCGGTTCAGGCCTAAAGTCGGTAAATACCGCTGCTGCATTAATACAGGCCGGCGACGCGGATGTGGTGCTGGTAGGCGGAATGGAAAACATGAGCATGGCGCCATATGTGCTTCCTAAAGCGCGCTTTGGATACCGCATGAGCATGCCTGAGGACGTAGTGGTGGACACGATGGTAAAGGATGGCCTGTGGGAAGCGTTTAACAACTATCATATGGGCGTAACAGCTGAAAACCTTGCAAAGCAGTACGGAATAACGCGCGAAATGCAGGATGAGTTTGCCGCAAACAGCCAGCACAAGTGTGAAGCTGCCCAAAATGAAGGCAGATTTGATGAGGAAATAGTTCCCGTGCCGGTAAAGGTCAAGCGCGACACCGTTATGTTTGACCGCGACGAGTTCCCGCGCGCCGGCGTAACCAAGGAAGGTTTGGGCAAGCTTAGGCCCGCGTTCATAAAGGACGGAACCGTGACCGCTGGAAACGCCTCTGGAATAAATGACGGAGCCGCCGCATTGATAGTCATGAGCGCTGAGAAGGCGGCAGAATTGGGAGTAAAGCCCATTGCAAGGATCGTCGCAACGGCGTCGGCCGGCGTAGAGCCGCATATAATGGGAATAGGTCCCGTTCATAGCACAAAAAAAGCCCTTAATAAGGCTAACATGACATTGGATAAGATCGATCTCATAGAAGCAAACGAAGCCTTTGCCGCCCAATCCATTGCAGTAAGCAAGGACATGGGATGGGATATGGATAAAGTCAACGTAAACGGCGGCGCGCTGGCCCTTGGCCACCCCATTGGCGCATCGGGAGCCAGAATATTGGTAACCCTGCTTTACAGCTTGAGACGCATGGGTAAAAAAACCGGCCTTGCCACGCTGTGCGTAGGCGGCGGCATGGGCGTAACAACCATTGTAGAGGCCCTATAGGGAGTATTGCTTGCTAACATGCGCACTGAAATTTTCTTTAGCACTATGTGCCATCGTCCTTAAAAGGGCGATGGCACATCCTTCATAGGGCGTTAAAGTATCAGCAGCTTACCTTTGCCCCAGCTTAGCTTGAATAACAAACCGTATAACCCATTTCAACAGGCATGGCAGTGCTTGTTTAGGGATACTCAGGAAACGGCGGCGTTTTCACATCAATACGCAGTCCTTTCGCTTCACTAATTGAACCTGGAATTCGCCTCATACGTCCGTATTTAATAAATTGGTCAGTGATCAGCGTGATACCGGCTATGCCAAGCGACGAATATATAAACCTATAGCCCTGGTCCGGCTTGACGCCTTATTACTGTGGTGTTACCATAGAAATATAAATTTTCGGCATAATTCACGTGCTAATAGCAAAACATTTAAGGAGGATACAGCCATGTCAAGCGACATGTACAAGGGCTTTTCTACCAAACAGATCCACACAGCGCATGTGGATATACCGGGCATCAACCCCCTCGCTACTCCGATATTTCAAACATCGACCTTTGTGTTTGAGAACACCGAACAGGGCGCGCGCCGCTTTAAGGGGGATGAATCGGGCTACATATATACACGGCTGGGCAATCCCAATGCCAACCAGCTCGGAGAGAAGATCGCCGTTTTGGAAAACGGCCAAGCGGGCATGGTGATGAGTTCCGGCATGGGCGCCATAACCACTGTGATATGGACAGCGTTAAAGGCAGGAGACCATCTTCTTGCCGACGATGCCCTTTATGGATGCACGTTCTCCTATTTTACCCATGGGTTAACCCGTTTTGGCGTAGAAGTAACCCTTGTCGATTTTCAGGATATTGACGCCGTTAAGGCAAACCTGCGCGATAACACGAAGGTTGTGTATTTCGAAACGCCGACAAACCCCAACCTCAAGCTCGTTGATATAACAGCAATCAGTGAAATTGCGCATAAACATAATCCTGATATTAAGGTAATCGTAGATAATACCTTCTGTACTCCGTATCTTCAAAGGCCGCTTGATATGGGCGCCGATGTGGTAATCCATAGCGCTACAAAGTATTTAAACGGCCATGGCGACGTTATTGCGGGCATGGCTGCAGGCAAGGCTGACTTTATTACAGAATGCGCTATGTTTGGCCTTAAGGACATGACTGGCGCTGTTATAGGCCCGTTTGAGGCGTTTTTGATAAACCGTGGACTCAAAACGCTGGATATCCGTGTTAAAAAGCACTGTGAAAGCGCCCTTGAGGTTGCAAAGCATTTTGAAAACCATCCGATGGTTAAACGGGTATATTATCCAGGCCTAAAATCCCACCCTCAGCATGAGCTTGCCCTCAAGCAGATGAAAAACGGGTTCGGCGGAATAGTCGCTTTCGAGCTGAACGCGACAAAGGATGAAAGCGAGCGCTTTATTAACTCACTTAAGCTATGTACTTTGGCTGTAAGCCTCGGCGACGCTGAAACGCTTATAGAGCATCCGGCCTCAATGACCCACAGCACCTACACGCCTGAAGCGCTTGAGGCTGCCGGAATATCGGAATCCCTTATCCGCCTCAGCGTGGGGCTTGAAGATGTTGAGGATATAATTGATGACCTTGATATGGGGTTGAAGCTCATCACTCATTGATTCTTTATAAATTCGAATAAAGCGGCCGGTTTATGCTATGATAATCCGGTCGTTTTTATTGCTTAGCCTATTTCAGTTTATATTATAATGGTCTATGGCTATGTTCCTTTAACACATCACAAATCCTTAGCGCTTCCCTGATAACAGCGGCGGCCTTAGCGCATGGGGGTATCTATTTGCCATTACCCGGCCTGAATTCCAAAACCTTTCCATGCTCTGCTATATCGTCTTTGTATTCGAAGCTTTCGTCGGACGGAGGGTCTCCTATATATTTAGCAAATATCTCCACATATCTATTGCTAAACGTCACATTCGTTATTTCGGAGTACATTACCCTCGTAGGAGATTCGTCCCAAACGCCGTTAGCATCAAAATGCCATATATAAACGCCTGTTTTTCCAACACGCATTATCTTGCCTATGACAAAAAAACCATCGTCATCATACGTCTTTCGTTCGGCAATGACATATCCTCCCCGATCCTCCAGGTATTTAAACGCGCAATACCAGTCCGTTATATCCATATCCGGCGCCTCAAGGGAGCTTAATATCCCCTCTTCATACAAAATTGTCTGGAAGGCAGGCGGGGCAAGAACAAAATCCTCAACATCCTTTATCCGGCTTATTGAATAGCCATCAAGCATAAACTCATCCTCAAACGCGGAGAGGAATAACCTCTCGCTTGATTTGAGCGGGATTAGGTATTCGTCAAAGCCGTCATGCGAAAAATAAACCTTGCATAACAGCTTTCTTAGCTCGGCCTCTGCGAGAAACAACTTTAGCTCTGATCTGGTCATACAGTCTCCATAGTCCACATTATATAGATATAGTATGCATATTCATAGCTTCTTCGTGAACGAGTCCCGCCATTATGCTTTCATCCAGCTCCAAGCAAACCGGACAGTGATCGCTGCCCATTACCTCGGGCATAATTCTACAGCTTGATATCGCATCCTCAATCCGGTCGCTGACCAAAAAATAATCGATTCTCCAACCTATGTTTCTCGCCCTCGAATTCGCCATGTAGCTCCACCAGGTATACGCATCCGTAAGATCCGGATATAAATGCCTGAATGCGTCAACAAAGCCATACCCCAATAGCTCCGTGAATTTTTCCCTTTCAGCATCCGTAAATCCAGCGTTATTGCGGTTTGTCTTTGGGTTTTTAAGGTCTATCTCATTATGGGCAACGTTGAGATCGCCGCATACTATCACCGGCTTTTTTCTGTCAAGCCCGCATAAATACCCTGCAAACGCCCCCTCCCACGACATTCTGTAGTCAAGCCTGGCAAGCTCCCTTTGCGAATTGGGAGTATATACCGTGACAAAATAATAATCTTCGTATTCCAGCGTAATGACGCGTCCCTCTGTATCATAGTACGGGGCGTTAATGCCAAAATGCACTGATATAGGGTCGCGCTTTACAAACACCGCCGTACCTGAATACCCCTTCTTCTCAGCGCTGTTGAAAAACTGCTTATAACCGTCAATATCCAGCGAAATTTGTCCAGGTTGCAGCTTGGTTTCCTGTACCGCAAATATATCCGCATTGACCGATTCGAAAAAATCCATAAAGCCTTTGTTCACACATGCACGCAATCCGTTTACATTCCAAGTGCAAAAATTCATACAAAAACCTCCTAAAGCTACATTGTAGCACAGGCTCTGGATCCGAGGCAATCTTGATTAAGGCTTGGCGTAAGCAAAAATTTGAACATTTTTTAATAAATTGTATTGCAAACTTGATTTTAA
>CAYSKA010000009.1:0-18251 GCA_964431505.1 uncultured Oscillospiraceae bacterium | reverse complement strand
AATCGCATCCCCCACTTTTTTCTTCCTGCCTTATTGTTTGAATAGCTGCAAGAAAGAGACCGTTTTAGACGGCCTCTTTATCATAGTTTACGCTAAAAAACCAGTGTTGGCTTATTTTTTTCTCCTGATGGCGCTTACGCCAACTATGCCTGCCCCTGCAGCTACCGTTCCAATTAAGAGCATGCTTGCCGCTCCCGCTTTGGGCGGATCGGGATCAGGGGTTGGGGTCGGCTCGGTCTGGCCGCCTTCTTCAACAACATTCAGCGTTATTACGTCATTATTCTGATATGAATCAAAGCCATTGACAAATACTCCGTCATTCAGAACGCCGCCGTTTTCAAGGGCAAAGCCAAAGAACGTCATATATTTTTCATAAATAGCGCTAAGCGTATTAAAGGTGTCGCCCGAGGTTATTATACCTTCAAAGTTGATCGCTCCGTCTGCATATGGGGCAAATCCGAAGCCTTCGGCATCCGCGTAAAGCTCTGGTGCTACCACGGCATAAGCGTTGGTAATATGGGTGACAATGATATGCTCACACTCCGCGCCCTTTGCCTCAACCAGGAAAGCGATAGCATCTTTGTATACGGCTTCCTTATTTTCGTACTCCATTGTATATGCGGCATACGAATTATTCTCTATGGTAGCGTAATTATTTTTGAAGCTGAGCTTTCCCGCTGTGAATGATGTTGGAAGGTCATACTGTCCAACTGTGGTCTTAAGCTCCACTGACGCATCCTTCTCAGCTACCTTGGCCTTAAATACAACCGTTACTTCCCTGCCAGGATATCCGGCTATCCTGTATGTATCACCGCTGACCTCCACATTTCCATATCCGTCAAGAATTTGGCACATGCCTGTTGTATAGTCGCACTCAATTTTGATCTCAAGACCATTTTCTTCAAAGATCTCGATATCCTTCAGTCCGTTTGCCGTAATGGTAAACATTATGTTGGCCAGTTCCTCTTCGCTAAATCCATCAGGAGCCGCGGGAATAGCATATGAAAGTATGTAAGTAACTTCGTCGCCTACTTTATACTCTGTCTTCTCGTCTATCTCTGTCCAGACGTTGACCTCATTGAAATCGTCGTCCTCTTCAACTGTAGGCGTATTGCCTACAAGCGACAGGGTTGCGTCAAACGTACCTTCCGGAAGTGCTGCAGGAGCCTCTGGCGGAGCCGGCTCGTCAACGCCTGAGATAGCCATTGCAGGCATGCAAAGGCAAAGCGTTAAGGCTATTGCCAGGATAAAAATCGAAACTCTTTTCATTTTCCTTACCTCTTTCAAATTTAAATTATAGCCATATTTATATAGCTTCTAATCTAGGAGTTAATATTGGTCGAAGCCGGTTCCTCTTCCGCTTCTTTGCTTTCAGGCTTTCGCCCAAAGCCCGAACATACTGCGTGCTTCGGGCAGGCGGCTTTGCAGTCGCCGCATCTGATGCACTCCAGATTGTTTGGCGTTTTTCTAATATCAATACCCATTTTACACGCCCTCGTACATGCCCCGCAATCATTGCACAGTTTCTCGTCAACATAATAGCGATAGAGCGAGAATGGGTTGAAAATCGAGTACACGGCTCCAAGCGGACATAGGTATTTGCAAAACGGGCGGTAAATCATAATTGACGCAAGTATTATAACCACCAATATTGAAGTCTTAAACGCCGTTAGGAGGCCTGCGCTCTCCCTTAGTCCTTCGTCTAGTGAAAGGAGAGGTATTCCGCCTAAAAGGGTGCCTGAAGGACATATATACTTGCAAAAATATGGATTAGCCGATGCGAATAAGGGCAAGGCTATAACCATCACCGCAAGCACCACATATTTAAGATATCTAAGCTGTTTGTCGCCCTTAAAGGTTCGTATCTTGAGTTTTTTTGGCAAAGCAATCTTGTGAAGCAAATCCTGAACAAGCCCGAAGGGACAAAGGAAGCCGCAGATAAACCTGCCAAATACCGCGCCGAACATCATCAAAAAACCAATTATGTAAAACGAAACATAGTATGTCGGTGTCATAACCAACCCTCCCGTAGCTTCGTTTATTGAAAAGTTTCTTTTGTTCAGCACGGACTGTAAGGCGCCGATAGGACAGGAGCCAACCGCACCGGGGCATGAATAGCAGTTAAGTCCAGGCACGCATAGCTGCTTCAGCTTTCCCTGATAAATTCCTCCCTTAATGTAACCAATGGCAAAGCTGTTGGTTACTATAAAGAACAGGGTTTGTACGAGCAGCCTTATCCTCTCCGTACGCTTTCTTATGTTCTTCTTTAGCTTATCCAATTCCTATACACTCCTGACATATGGCAACTGCCTTGGCAAGCACTGTAGTCACTTCATCCCTGTATATGCCCAGCACCACGAATGCAATGCCAACTGCAAAAATCGTTATTGGGATCCAGTAACGTCCTTTTTTCTTGGCGTTTTGCATAGCTAACCTCCTTACAGCAGGCGGTCAATTATTGAACACCATTCTGAAAACGAATGTGAGCCCGAAACAACATCAACTACATTTCCATTTGAATCAATAAATAGCGTTGTCGGCATTTTATCGATTCCATAAGGATCCAACATAGCCTTTTTAAGCTGCGAGTTGCATTTAAGAACCGGATAGCTGATATTCAATCCCTCTAATATCGTCAGCGCCGATTCGCAGGCTCCGGAAGTTGAGGAATCGTAGAGTGCGCCAAACAGCTGCATCCGGCCGGAGTACTTGTCGCTTACCCGCTGTAAGTCGGGCAATTCCTTAATACAAGGGTCGCACCAGGTAGCCCAAACATTTATCATCGTGAGCTGCGACCTGGCAAACATACTGTTTGTATAGGTATTACCATTCAGGTCGTTAGTCTTGAACGCGGTTATATCCGGCTCGCCGTCGGGCGTAGGCTCGGTTGTCGGCTTTGTCGTAACGTTTGGCGTAGCCGTGGGCGTTGAGCCGCCCGATGTAGGACTTGCATCCGTACCACCATTGCTCGGACCGGTTGTATTATCCGGCGCAAGCGATGGGGAGGTCTGCGCGTCATCCGGTGTAGCCGATTCTTCAGGCGCGTCGGTAAATCCGTCCGTTCCCGAGGGGGTTGCAGCTCCCGGAGTCGGATCCGTTGATGATGGTTCGCTCCTGCAGCCTGCAGCTATAACGAGGGAGAGAACCAAGATCAGAGCTATCAATGTTTTAAACTTTTTCATGAGCACACCTCAAAAGTTTTATTCCAGCGCCTTCAAAATTGCGCTGTTATAGGGCTGTTTGCGTCAGCTTCTTCCGCAACCTTTAATTTTGGAAGGCCATCGCAGCGTCTTACCTTTAATACCGGCCGTATAAGCGATGATTTGATCCTGCCCTGCGTGAAACCGGTACCAGAGAGATTAACCATATTCCGCTGTCCAGCGCTGAATGTTATTTCAACGCTGGACAGCACTTCTGGTGTAAGCTAATCGGTTTTATACAAGGTTTTTATAAAAGCCGATGGTTTTACCTGCGCTTTTTGCGCGAATAGCCGATTCCAATGCCGCCGGCTGAGACAAGCGCTGCAATGCCAAGACCTATAAGGGTAGCCGAACCTGCCTTCGGCGGATCCGATGGGTCTGGACTGGGCGTTGGCTCTACAGGGTCGGGAGTGGGCGTCGGATCAGCGGGATCCGGCGTAACATCGGGATCCGGCGTTGGCGTCGGATCAACGGGATCCGGCGTGGGCGTGGGGTCTACAACCTGTTCCTCTGAAAAACGCGCCTCAACGATATACGTGCCTTCTGTCAAAACAAGGGTCTGTTCCTCTGAAAGGACTTCTTCGGCTTCAATGTCAACCCAGCCGTCAAAGCGCATTCCATCGTCGGCAAACGCTGTAAGCGTGACTCCCCCGTCCCTGCATACAGCGTCGAACGTTCCGCCATCCGGAGAATATACCTCCAGAGGGGACACGCCGAATTTCTCTGAATTAACTCTAAACGCTTCCAGCGGGTTATCCGAAAGGTCGAGTATATTGAGCCCGTCCATACCATTAGCGTCAAATATGTTAATTCCACAGCCGCTAAGGTAGAGATACTCAAGGTTGTAGCACTCATTAAGCGCTACACCTATTCCAGGATTCTGGCTAAGGTTTACCATGTTAAGCATGGAGCAGACGCCCATGTAAAAATCGCCTACAAGGCCTTTTCCCTCCGCCTTGAATTCGAACAGGTGTCCATCCTCAGTCCACGTAATTTCGGGCCAGGTTGCGGGATCCGCGAGATCCACACCTTCGCCCAGTTTCTCGGCATTGGATACGCCGCTATCGTCCGTTATCGCCAGGAAATCACGGACAGTGTTGTATTCACGCAGATTATAGAAACCATTGTAGAGGTCTGCATAATCCCAGTCCGCCGAATGCTCTGAACAGAAAGCGTCCGCAGCGTCCTCATCCTGGAAGAACCTGTACGACGACTCAGGTGTTCCGGATTCTGGATCTTGACCTACATAGATCTCTATCAGGCTGCTATACGGATCAACGGTGAGGTCATAGAGGTAGTTTCCATCTTCGGTATCCAGCTCTGAGAAGGCTACCGCGTTTCCGTTGTTAACCAAGTAGCTTCCGGAAGGATCCGCGCCCCAGGGCAGGGTGATTTCAAAGCTTGCTGAACCAGTTATAAAATAATTATCGGCGGGTTCAGGTACGTTCCCCTCGATTACAATCTCATCTCCGCCGACAAGATCAACGCCGTACTCTACAAACTCGGTCATCCAGGTGTCAATGAGCGCTTCAAACTCCTCGTATGACATGGATCCAACAACCCACTCTACAACGTTGCCTTCTCTGTCAACGATAAAGGTATCGGGTATGTATTGGCACTGATCGGTTATGGTCCGAAGTACGGAATCCTCAACTAGAGTAGGATATGTAAGACCATACTGTTCCGCTACCTGCCTCGCGGAAGTAACGGTACTTGATCCCGACTGGCACAGAATGCCCATTACGTTTACACCTAGGCCGGAGTAGTTCTCATAGATTTCCTGGATGTGGGGAAGCTCTACAAGGCACGGGCCGCACCATGTCGCCCAATAGTTCATGATCGTAAGATCATATTCTCCGAAAATGGAACCGTCATAAGCGTTGCCATACAGGTCAGTTGTAGAAAAACCTGAAATGTTTTCGCCAATTACCTCGCTGGGCCGGTTATTATCTGCGGCTACAGCGGGTATACAGGTTGCTACCATAGCGACTATGGCGATTACTGCAATCAGCCTTCTTAGCCGAATGCCTGGCATTTTTCTGTTCTCTTGCTTCATTTCTTCCTGTTGTCCTCCTTAAATATTTAGTTTTACTAACGCCGTTCATTATCGAACGGGAAAGCCATGTTCAGGTTAGCCGTGTCAGCTATAACCGCATGTATTAATGCTTTAAACTCATTTGCCAGATAAAACAGATAAATATTCTTAATCACGCCAGCATTTTCAATAAGAAAAACTTAATAACATGACTACGGTCTGTAATCTTGTTGCTTCATAACGCCCCCCTTCAATACAATATCATTATGTCAGAGCTGTTTAATACATAATTTAATACTAATGCATCGGTATCAATATGTCAACACTTATGTCACCTTAACGTCAAAATTCGGCAAAATTTCCTCAATATCCAAGCGCTTTTATGATTATTTTCGTTTGATGGGTTATCCAAGACATCAAGCCATTGCCAACCAATAAAATATTATATAAATATGGTTCATATTTAGCTTGTTAAACCGCTTAAACTCTTAACGGCCTGCGGCCTTATGCACCTGATTTAACTGTTCAATGTCCGACAGCGTACCCACATGCGATAGCGAACCGTCGAAATACATGCATGAATGACTGCCCGTTCCATGGGGCATCCCTTGCAAAGAAGCGGCAACATTCTTTCCATTTAGCGTTATGAGCACAGGCCTTTTTGAATAATTATATTCTCCTCCAAAAAGCTCCTTATATACCGCCTCGTCTTCGGCGGCAGCGCACCTCATCTCCGCGTGGTTTTCTCCATCGACAAAGGTCATGCTGAACTGGGCGCCACTATAACAGTCTGTAATGGTATACGTTTGGCCGGCCCTAAGTTGCGGTTTAACCGTTTTCCAATTAACCAGCTCACCTGTCGCAGCCATGGTGGTTGAAATCTGGCCAAAGGGAATGTCCGCTAATATATCCATTCGGTTTGCCCTGCCTGAAAACAGAATGCCTCTGCTTTGTGGCCCTACGCTGCCATCGGCGATTATCGGCGCCCCGTTTTCTTCGGTCTGCTTTTGCTGGAATGCAATTACCGAGCTAACCGTTAGGTTTTGAAAGCTTCCCGTAGGCTTAAACATAAAATATCCCAGTTCCCTTAAACGAAGCTGTATTCTGACAACCATTTCGCCTGTATCCAGGTGCTGTGTCACAATCGGTTCGTCCGTACTTACCGCATTTGACGCGGGCAGTATTAATATAAGCATCATTATGCACAGAAAAACAGATATTACAGACCGCTTTTTCATAGATTCCTCCAAGTGCTTCTAACAGTTTGATACTAATTATAACATAAGACTATTGATTTAATAATCTTACTTTTTTAACATTTTGCCTTGCGCCGGTTTTCTTTTTGGATGTTATAATATGTTATGATGTAATCTAAATTTATGAGCATACTATCAGATATACTAAAACTGGAGGTAATATAATAATGCGTTGCGGATGCCCTATGTGCGGTACTTACATGGTACAAAGAGAAAAAGGACTCGAAAGCGGCTGCATATGTCCGGCATGCTCTGAAAAATGCAACGCCTGCGTTGCGGACGGGCAGCAGCCATCAACTGTAGAGGATATCAGGCGGTTCAGGGAATCCTATGATTCAATTCCAGACCCTGAGGGATTGTATACCAACGTCGATGATAATGAAATCCGCCCAAACTGGCATAAGCTTCTCTAAAACAGGATTAACATAAAGAACAGCTCTCTTTATCCAAAGCCAGGTTATTCGCCTCAAGGTTTGTTATTTCGCAGTTAGGGCAAAGCCTGGCTATTCAGCAATTAATAAAACAGTATATAACGCTTTACCGTACCGCTAATTGCCAACTCGGCTCATTATATGTATAATGCTTTAATAATAGTTATGTTAAGGAGAAAATGATGATTGACATTGCTGTAATAGGAGGAGGCCCCGCCGGGCTTGCCGCAGGGCTTTACGGAGCGCGCAGCGGTTTTTCCTGCACGCTGTTTGAGCGCGAGCTTGCCGGTGGACAGACCCTTAAGACGGATATAATCGCAAACTATCCCGGATTTGACGAGGGTATTGACGGATTTACGCTTAGCATGCGTATGCGCAGACAAGCCGAGGACCTTGGACTGAATTTTATCAATGAGGATGTAACTGGATTTACATTTGAAAAAGACCTTAAGCTCATACGGACATCGTCAGCGGAATATAACGCGAAAACCGTTATAATGGCT
Organism: uncultured Oscillospiraceae bacterium; assembly: GCA_964431505.1. Lineage (GTDB taxonomy): Bacteria > Bacillota > Clostridia > Christensenellales > CAG-138 > UMGS946. The sequence goes on along the minus strand of CAYSKA010000009.1, from coordinate 10,826 downwards.
ACCGGAGCGCAGCCGCGCAAACTGGGCCTGCCAAATGAGGACGCGCTTACTGGCAGGGGCGTTTCCTATTGCGCCGTGTGTGACGCAGCATTCTTCAAAAACGCTAAGGTAGCGGTGGTCGGAGGCGGAGATACGGCTATCACAGACGCGCTCCACCTCGCCAGGTTTGCCGCTCATGTCACCGTAGTACACAGAAGGAATGAACTTCGGGCCAACCCGTTGCTCCAAGCCCGGGCTTACGCTGAATCCAAGATAGAATTTATATATAACTCGGTCGTGTCAGAAATAAAGGGGGAAAGCACCGTTACCGGAATTAAAATAACGGATGTAAATACCGGAAAACTAAGGGACGCTGATGTTTCAGGCCTGTTTGTCGCGATTGGCAATGTCCCAAGGACTGAGCTTGTTCGCGATAAGCTTAAGCTTACGCCTGGCGGCTATGTTTTGACGGACAGCCGAATGCGGTCGTCCGTGGACGGGGTTTACGCCGTTGGCGACGTTAGGGATACCCCTCTCAGGCAGGTTGTAACGGCCGCCGCAGACGGCGCTGTAGCCGCAAGCGATGCCGCTGACAGGCTTTCAATATCCGTCGCTTCGGACTCCGGCAAAGAGGCATAGCAATCATTGGTTCCATGCCGGCTTATAAAGTATAAACTGCCCTTTGAAAAGCCCTTCAAAGGCATGTTTCTTTGTTTATGCGCAAAAAAACCGTAAAATACATATTATGGATCATCGTTTTATATGGGGAAAGTAAATTTACATTTAGTTCAGTTTAGTGGAGGATGGATATGGCACGGCTTTTTGGTACGGACGGCGTAAGGGGCGTTGCGAATTCAGGGCTTGACTGCAACCTTGCCATGAAAATAGGCGCCGCGGGAGCGCACATAATATCCAGGTCAAATGGCGCCGGACGACGCGTTCTGGTGGGGTGCGATACGCGCAAATCAGGCGATATGCTGTGCGCGGCGCTCATGGCCGGTATCTGCTCGGTTGGATGTTATCCAGTATCAGTTGGGGTTATACCAACGCCTGCAATGGCATATTTGGTAAGGAAATATTCCGCCGATTCGGCTGTTATGGTCAGCGCTTCGCACAATACAATGGAATATAATGGAATAAAATGGTTTAACGGCAGCGGTTATAAGCTTACGGATTCAATGGAAGATGAAATCGAGGCCATAATCCATGAGGGCAGACCTCTTCCAGCCCCTACGGGCAGCCATGTAGGCAAAATAACTGTGGAGGATGGAGCTAGAGAAGACTACATTTCCTTCCTGAAAAGCGCGGTGCGTCCGGAAGGCTATAGCGGCATACGTGTAGCCCTTGACTGCGCTAACGGTTCTTCCTCAGCAATTGCGAGGGAGCTCTTTGAATCGCTTGGAGCAGAGGTCAGCACCTGTGCCGACGTCCCTGATGGATGCAATATAAACGATGGGTGCGGCTCAACGCATCCTGAGCTCATTCAAAGGCTTACTTTGAGTAGCGGCGCTGACGCGGGCTTTGCCTTTGACGGCGACGCGGACAGGGTTATCGCATGCGACGATATGGGCCGCATAGTTAACGGCGATAAACTGATGGGAATATGCGCGGCGCATATGAAAAAAAGCGGCGCTCTCAAAAACAACACCGTCGTAATAACCGTTATGTCCAACATTGGCTTGAAAAAGCGCTTTGAAGAGCTTAATATAAACTATGTGGAAACCGACGTAGGCGACCGGTATGTGCTGGAAGCCATGCTGAGAGGAAACTATGTCCTTGGCGGTGAACAATCCGGCCATGTGATATTTCTTGATAGAAATACTACGGGTGATGGAATGCTTACCGCTGTACAGGCGCTGAACGTACTTGCAAACAGCGGCGCTAAAATGTCTGATCTGGCTGACGAGGTCCCGTCATACCCTCAGGTGTTAATTAACGTTCGCGTTGACGGCGACAGGAATGCGCTGATGACTGACAATCTTGTGTGCAGTTGTGTGAAGGCAGCGTCGGAGCGGCTCGGAGCTGAGGGCCGCATACTGCTGCGTCCTTCGGGAACAGAACCTCTGCTGCGCGTTATGATAGAGGGAAAGCGCAAGGAGGAAATCAGAGAGCTGGCCATGGACATAGCGGGCGTCCTTGTCAAGCATCACGGCGGCACAATTATTTAATAAATGCTTTAACAAATGATAAGAGATAAAAAGGAGAACCCTCATGGCATATAGCCAAGAACTGATAAGGAATTTTTGCATCATCGCCCATATTGACCACGGTAAGTCTACGCTGGCCGATAGGATGATGGAGCTGACGGATACGGTGGCGATGCGCGATATGGAGGCTCAGCTGCTGGATATGATGGATATAGAGCGTGAGCGCGGTATAACGATCAAAGCCACTGCCGTTCGTATGTTCTATACCCACTCAAACGGTAAGCGCTACATGTTCAACCTTATCGACACGCCCGGCCATGTCGATTTTACTTACGAGGTCTCCCGAAGCCTGGCGGCATGCGAAGGGGCTGTTCTTGTCGTTGACGCGACTCAGGGAATCGAGGCCCAAACGCTCGCCAACGTATACCTGGCGATTGATAATAATCTTGAAGTCATGCCTGTAATAAATAAAATCGACCTTCCAAGCGCCAGGCCAGAATATGTAATAAAGGAAGTTGAGGACGTTATTGGTTTGCCGGCCGACGACGCCCCCCTTATTTCCGCTAAGATGGGGACAAATGTGCAGGAGGTTCTCGAGCGGATAGTCGACGTTGTTCCTCCGCCAAGCGGAAACCTTGACGCGCCGCTTAAAGCGCTGATATTCGATAGCATATATGATAACTACAAGGGCGCTCTGAGCTATGTCCGAATAATGGAAGGAAGCGTACGGTCTGGGATACGGATACGCTCAATGGCTTCAGGCAAGGAATTTGAGGTTACGGAGGTAGGCGTGTTTACGCCATCCCTCAAACCCTCCAATGAGCTGTGCGCCGGAGAGGTTGGCTATATAGCCGCATCCATTAAGAGCGTGGCCGAAACCAAGGTAGGCGATACTATTACGGACGCGGGGAATCCGGCCAGCGAGGCTCTGCCCGGATATAAGCAGGCGCAGCCAATGGTCTTTTGCGGTATTTATCCCGCTGACGGCGCTGATTATGACGACCTGAGGGAAGCGCTTGACAAGCTTCTTTTGAATGACGCCTCCTTATCCTTCGAGCCGGAGACGTCACAGGCGCTGGGTTTTGGCTTTCGCTGCGGGTTCCTCGGCCTTTTGCACATGGAAATAATACAGGAACGGCTGGAGCGCGAGTTTGACCTTGACCTCGTCACTACTGCCCCAAGCGTAATTTACAGGGTAAGGACGGCTGATGGCGAAGACCTGATCATAGACAATCCTACCAACCTGCCGATGGTTACGGAGATTGACTATATGGAAGAGCCGATGGTTGAAGCCCATATAATGACGCCTTCGGATTATGTTGGCGCAATAATGGACCTATGTCAGGAAAAGCGCGGGGTATTCAGGGACATGACCTACATAGAGGAAAACAGGGTCACGTTAATATACGAAATGCCTTTGAACGAGATAATATACGACTTTTTCGATCAGCTAAAATCCAGGAGCAGGGGCTATGCCTCATTTGACTATGAGCTAAAAGAGTATCAAAGATCCGAACTCGTGAAGCTTGATTTTCTCCTTAACGGCGACATCTGCGATGCGCTGTCTACAATAGTTCACAAGGACAAGGCTTATTCTAAGGGGCGGGCGGTTGCCGAAAAGCTCAAGGACGTAATACCGCGCCAGCAGTTTGAAATACCCATACAGGCGGCAATAGGCGGCAAGATTATTGCCCGGGAAACGGTAAAGGCAGTAAGGAAGGATGTTCTGGCCAAGTGCTACGGCGGCGATATAACCCGCAAAAAGAAGCTGCTCGAAAAGCAGAAGGAGGGCAAAAAGCGCATGCGCCAGGTTGGATCGGTCGAACTGCCAAGCGAAGCGTTTATGAGCGTTTTGCGTATAAACTGATGGGCGGCCTTTACGTACACGTACCATTCTGTGTGAGCAAATGCGCCTATTGCGATTTTATATCCTTTTCAGACCACAGCCCCATGGATGCATATATTGCCGCCCTCGTTAAGGAAGCTTCCCTGCGCAGGGCGGTTTTTGACGCGGTTTGCTTTGACACGGTCTTTATTGGAGGCGGCACGCCTTCAATACTTAGGCAAGGCAGGATTGCGCAGATTATTGAAGCGCTAAGAGATAATTTCAGTATTTTAAGCAACGCAGAGATTACAATAGAGGCAAATCCAGGGACCTTGACCCGCGAAAAGCTGAACGAATACATTGACAGCGGGATAAACAGGCTGTCCATCGGACTTCAGAGCGCTGACGAGGATATTTTAAAGCGAATTGGACGCGTTCATAACCTCAAACAGTTTGAGGAAAGCCTCTCAGCAGCGCTGGCGTGCGGCCTTAGCAACATAAACGCCGACATAATATACGGCCTGCCAGGCCAGGACATGGAACGCTGGATGGGGACGCTTGAGTATATTTGTGGCAGGGATATCACTCATATATCCGCCTATTCGCTGATACTTGAGAAAGGAACCCCGCTTTACAACGATTTTCTTTTGGATAACACCCTTCTTCCATCCCCCGACGAAACAGCGGATATGCAGGACGAATGCGTACTATATCTTGCCTCCAAGGGCTATGAAAGATATGAGGTGTCAAATTTTTCTAAACCTGGCTGCCAGTGCAGACATAATCTGAATTATTGGGACAATCAGGGGTACTTGGGGCTGGGCCTTGCCGCCCATTCAGCGTTTGATATGGGAGGATGGAGCAGGTGGGAAAATACGGCCGATCTTAAAAAATATATAAAACTAGTCAGCGATGACGTGCCGCCTGTTGAACGGTTTAACCATATCCCCCAAAGGGAGGAGATGTTTGAATGCGTCATGTTGGGGCTGCGAAAAACAAACGGGCTGAACCCCAGCGCTTTTAAAGAACGGTTTAACGTGGAATTTATGGATGTTTACGCAAAGGCGGTAACAAAACTCTCCCGCGCCGGACTCCTGGTAGCTGGCGCTGACGAAATAAAGCCAACTAAGCGCGGAATGGATATCCTGAACACGGTTTTATTGGAGTTTATGTCCTGATTGGACTTGTCGCGGGTATGTTAACCTTGTAAAACACTGGAGATCGATGGTATAATCGCAATAAACATTATTTATGGAGTATGAGTTATATGGACGAAAGAGTACGGCGCTTTTTGGATGATGACGGACGCTTAAAGCAGCTACCGGCAAAGCACGGCGTCAGAATGGGGGTCTATTCGTATTTATTTTGTAAATTCGATCCCGAAGCCGTTTACACGGAAAAGGAGGTTAACGATCTGCTCAAAGCGTGGAGCACTTATGAGGACTATGTTATGCTGCGCCGTGAACTTGTGGACTATGGGTTCTTGTGCAGAACCGCAAACGGGTCAAGCTATTGGCGCAACCCGGATATGCCGGACAGCCTGCAAAGCGGCGAGTAGCCCTTTTTATAAGCATTTTCATTGCCGTGAGCGTGGTTATAGTTTTATATACAGCAAAACATACCGTTTCACTTGCACTTTGTCCATGCTCGTGATATAATGTCCATCAGTCAATTAGGGAGGTTGTATTTTTATGGATACTTTGAACATTGTCCTCAATATCGTGCTCATCATCTGCTCGGGCGTACTTGTCCTTTCGGTGCTTTTGCAGTCAACCAAGAGCGCAGGTCTTGGGGGAGCTTTTGGCGGAGACACGCAGTCATTTACAGCGCGTGGCAGGGCGGCAAGCAAGGAAATGAAGCTTCAAAAGCTTACAATAACTATGGGAATTGTAATAGCGGTTATAGCTATTGCCATGATGATAGTTTCGACAATTACTAACGGTTCTACCAAATCCGAGGCAATGAACATCATCAGCAACATGATGCCCATGTAAATTGTCTTGTTTATCGTTGCACAATGTCTGCGGTGTGCGCTATAACGGCCATGCCGCATTTTGCGTATAACAATTAACTACGTTTAAGCCGTAATTGTAGGCGGGAGGATTAAATGCCTGTAAAAAAGGGAACCAAGCCAATAGCACAGAACCGTAAAGCGCGGCATGAGTATTTTATCGAGGATACTTACGAATGCGGCATAGCGCTTGTCGGTACTGAGGTAAAGAGCATACGCGGCGGCAAGGTCAACTTGAAGGACGCCCATGCCCGCGTTAAGGACAACGAAATGATAGTATACGGAATGCATATAAGTCCGTATGAGCAGGGCAATATATTTAATCGGGATCCGTTTCGCCCACGTAAGCTCTTGCTTCATAAGCGTGAAATCATGAAATTAAAAAAGCTGGCCGAGGCCGACGGATACAGCCTTATCCCCTTACAGCTTTATCTAAAGGATGGGCTGGTTAAGATGGAGCTTGCCGTTGCCAAGGGAAAAAAGCTTTACGATAAACGCCGCGATATTGCCGACAGGGACGCCAAAAGGGAAGTGGACCGCAGGATTAAGGAGCAGCGCTAATATAGTGCCCCTATAGCTGCCGTCAGTCCCTTAGCGGTTGCCGCTATATCCATAAAGCAGCCGCCGCGCGCTGCGTCCTGGCACTGGCTGATGTCAAGCGGCACATGTATAAAACCAGCGATTGTGCCAGGCAGTTCTTTTTCAGCGATGTGAAGCGCACAATACATCACATGGTTGCACAGGTGCGTTCCCGCCGTATATGAAAGTACAGCCGGAACGCCGCAGCCCATAATTGCATCGAGCATCCTTCTCACCGGCAGCGTGCTGAAATAGGCGTCCGGGCCATCCCCGGCGATTTTTTTATCCTTTATTATAATTCCATCATTGTCCGATACCCTGTAATCATCGATATTAATTGCTATCCGTTCTATTGTAACCGCCTGCTTGCGCCCGTCCTGGCCCGTACATATAACCGCGTCCGGTGCAATGGCATGCATTCGCTCATTTAGTATCGGTACGGCTTTGTCTGATACGGGCAGCAGCAATTTGTGTATATCAATATCTCCCACCCTGTCCGGAGTTAACTTTACCGCTTCCCATGAAGGATTTAGGGTTGAATTCCATGGTTCAAATCCTGTAAGCAGCAATTTCATCATCATATCTCCTTATAGATCAATCCTGCCTATATTTCCCGCGGAATAATCAAACTGCCACGCTCATTTTTTAAGTACGGACTTCATGTATGCCTTCAGCTGTTCCACGGATTGCTCAAAGGCCTGGGTATGACTGGAGCTTCCCTGTGCGCTTTCAGGCCGGCCTCCGCCCTTGCCACTGAAAAGAACATTGACCGTTTGGCAAAGGTCCTTCATGCTCATCTCTACGCCAGCTGAACGCATAAGCCTGTAGTGGACCATCCCATTCATCTGTCCAAACAATACCGCTATTGTCTTTTCGTGTTTGCACAGCTGTTCCGCCAGCATTCCCAGGTCATCCTTAAGCACTTCTCCCTCATAGGAAACGGCAAGGGTGACGCCACCTAGGGTTTCAGCGCCGCCTAACAGCTCGCCGGCACGGTAAACCGCATGCTGGTATGCTAGACGCTTTATAGCATGCTTTGAAGCGGAGAGCTCATCCATCTGCTTTAAAATGGCCTCGTTTACATTTTGCCATTTCGTGCTGTAGGCCCTGGCAAGTACATTGATCATGTTCTGCTTTTCTCTATAGTCCTGCAGCGCGCGCTTCCCGCATTTTATCCATATTCTAATTCCAGGCTTATACTTTACATGATCGGTAAATTTTATTATTCCTACCTCGCCTGTATTAAGCGTGTGCGTACCACAGCATGTACATGAATCTATGCCATCAATGCTTACAAGTCTTATATCGCCCTTTAGCCCCTCCGCGCGCTTGCGGAGCGGTATCGCATCGAGCTCATCGCAGGTAACCAAACGGCTTACGACTTTGATATTCCTGTATACAGCACTGTTTGCCTCGTCTTCAAGCTTTAATAGCTGTTCATCCGTCAAAAGTTTATCAAAATCTATTGTAACGTAGTCTTGTGCCATATGAAAGCCTATGTTTGTTACATCAAACAGCTTCTTTGCGATTCCGGATACAATATGCTCGCCCGTATGCTGCTGCGAATGATCAAACCTTCTTTCAATGTTAAGCCGTATCGTTACATGCTGTCCTTCTTTGAATTCCCCATCGGTAAAAAGCCATACATCGTCCCCTGAGTCACGCGCGCTTATAACCCTGAATTTATCCATAAACCCCGTATCCGACGGCTGGCCTCCGCCCTCCGGAAAAATTACGGTTTGATCCACCGACACCTCATATCCGCCGTTAACTGCGATGCAATCCGTAACCACCGCATCGCATTCACTCATATATGGGTTATGATAGTACAGTCTCTTAGTCATCCGCAACCTCCTTGGCAATATCCTTAAAACCCTTGCCAATTACCTCTGTTGCGTTGAACATAATTAGGAACGCACCAGGATCTACACGCTTGATCAGCTTAAGGGTTAAGGACACATCGCCCTTTCTAGCCACGGTCATGAGCATCTTCTTGTCCTCATGGGTGTAGCCTCCCCTCACCCTTATTTCCGTAACTCCGCGCCCCATCTCCTCGGCCAGGGCGTGAAGTATAGCCTCGTCACGGTCGGTTATTATGAAAAACACCCTCGCATAATCAAATCCCTGCATGACCGCGTCTATAACCTTGCCCATAACAAATATGCCTATTCCCGAATATAACGCAACCTCTATATTTCCAAATATAATCACTGCAACCAAAACAACCACCGCATCCACGGCCATCATCAGGGATCCCGCGCGTATTCTTGGGAACTTGACTCTAAGCACCATGGAAACCGTATCAGTTCCACCTGTTGCCAGTCCCCGCATAAACAAAATAGCAACGCCTAGGCCTATTGCCGCGCCGCCCATCACGGCAGCAAGAAGCAAGTTGTCAGTATGCGTATATAGGTTAGGGATAAGCGAGACCAGCTCAATGCTTCCTGAGTATGCAATCGCAGTGATCAATGTAGTTATCAATGCCTTTAGGCCGAACATCTTCATTGCGATAAGTATTATCGGCACTTGCATCGCAAAGGTGAGCACACCTACGCCTACGCTGACCCCCAAGGTCTCGCTGATAAGATAGGAAAGGGCTGTAGCCAAACCCGATAGCCCTCCGGGGGCTATATTGTTTGGAATTGTGAACATGACCATGCCAAACGCCATGATCATACATCCAAATATTATGGATACCGCGTCCCACATAAAATCAACGAATGATTTTCTTTGCTTCAACTCCATATTGCGCACCTTTTTCTACAGATTATAAGCCGTTATTATCCACAAAAATATTGCCCCAAAACCCGTTTGAGGCAACGCTGTATTTCTTATATTGATGTCTGTATAAGTCGGGCATTCCCAAGCCTTTGGCGCCAAATAATGAGCTTTGCCCTGAGATGGGCGTCTATTTCCTCATCGCTCATATCATCATCTGGCAAATAGGTTTCAAGAATCTCGAACTCAAGCTGGCCTTCTTTCTCATTATAGAACTCCTGCAATGGCTTATAAGAGCAGGCGTTCAATTTCAGTTCAAACTCAAGCCTCTTCCTTGCTCCCTCCAGGTTATGGGAAAACCCAACGTATGACCGTCCATCATCGCTGTAAAGACGGTAAATGCCTGTTATAAGCTTCCTCATGATCAGGAGCTTGACTTATTGGTACCAACGTAACGAATCCTTGACGAATATTTCTTTACCGACACCTCTTCAAGCCACTTTTTCACCTGTTCATTAAATATTTGATTCTCCTTATCGGTGAGAAGCTTTTCGTGTATCTCCTCAGCCAGCTTATCATCAAAATCAAGAGTTTTGCTTTCTACCTTTTCAACAAGCATGATGTAATGATATCCGGCTTCCGTCTCAACACGGCCCGATATATCGCCAACCTCTTTTAGCTCCAGGGCCGCTTCAGCAAAACCCTCGTAATATTTATCTATTATGCTTTCATGTACAAGGTAGCCCTCTTCAGCATATTTTGATCCTTCCTCCATGCCCGGGTCTTCGCCATATTGTTCAATTAGCTTATTGAATTCGTCGATGTCAATATCGTCCTCATCAAGCTTTGACTCCAGTTCAGCCGCAATAGCCTCAACATCCTTCTTTTCCTCTTCATCATCGCTTTGTACAGGAGTGCTCGACGCGCTCGCCTCATCTGGGAATTTAATGAGTATATGCTTAACCTTAGTATAACCCTCGGGTATATAAACAGGTCTTACAGTTGAGCTTCCTTTGATGTATGCGTCATATGCCGTATAATAACCTTCAGGGGATTTGTCGTAATCCTCCTTCTGCTTGGTAACCTGCTCGTCATAATAGGCCTTTACCTCATCATCATTTATAGAAGCCACGCTTTTTACCTGCTCTGTCATCTTCTCGGACAGTTTGGCTTCGGTGTAGCTTTCCCTAAGATTTGCAACATACTGATCGTATGTCATGCTATTTTCCTTAAGATCAGCGACAAGAAGCTCCATTTCCTTGTTTTTGATCTCAGTTTCGTCCGTAATGCTCGAATCCACCTTGGATTTATATCCTGAAAGAGCACTATCAATAGCACTGTCTATTGACTTTTGTATGTCCGCTTCATCTTCCTCGGTTAAAGTAATATTGTTTTGCTTTGCTTCGTATAATACTACTGCGCTCGAAACAAGCATGTCCATAATATAATCCTGGAATTTATGCAAACCCTCAGTCGTGCTTACATCATAGCCCATCCATGTTGCAAACATTGCATAGCTATTGTATGTTGAATAGTAATCAGAATAGTATATCTTCTCACTACCTAC
>CAYSKA010000008.1:0-18427 GCA_964431505.1 uncultured Oscillospiraceae bacterium | reverse complement strand
TTATATATAGACAATATCATAATATATAACCTTAATCAATATAAACGACCCCGATTTTAATAGATCATCATTAAAAATAATGTCGAATGACAGCGCCTATATTGATGAACAAAAAGTTATTGACGATATCGGCTCCATTGTTTAAATAAAACGTTATCAAGATTGACAGAACTATGATATTATAATGCAAGATCATATGCGCAAGGGAGGAATATTGTGCTTATATACAACACCATGACGCGCAGAAAAGAGGAGCTGACCCCTATAGAGCAGGGCCAGGTCAGCATGTATGTATGCGGGCCAACGGTTTATAACTTCATACACGTTGGAAACGCCAGACCGCTGATTGTATTTGATACTCTGCGGAGGTATCTCGAATATAGGGGATATAAGGTGACCTTTGTTCAGAACTTTACTGATATTGACGATAAGCTGATACGCAGGGCTGCTGAGGAGGGCTGCTCGGTCCAAGCCGTGGCGGACAGATATATAAAGGAATATTATACGGACGCAAGGGCCCTTCACGTGAATGACGCCACATTCAGCCCGCATGCCACGGAACATATAGGCGATATCATCAGCCTGATACAGCGCTTAATTGATATGGGCTACGCCTATGCGGCTGATAACGGCGATGTATACTTTTCGGTTCGCAGCTATCCCTCATACGGGAAGCTGACCGGGCAGCCGATAGAGTCGCTTGAGAGCGGGGCGCGCATTGACCCTGCCGAGCAAAAGCGCGATCCGCTGGACTTTGCCCTGTGGAAGGGGCATAAGCCGGGGGAACCGTATTGGGAGGCCCCCTGGGGAAGCGGGCGGCCTGGATGGCACATAGAATGCTCGGCGATGAGCATGCGGCTTTTAGGGGAAACCTTTGACATACACGCGGGCGGTCAGGACCTTATGTTCCCGCATCACGAAAACGAAATAGCTCAAAGCGAGGCCGCTACCGGCAGGCCGTTTGCGCGTTACTGGATGCATAACGGCTATATAAACGTCAATAATCAAAAGATGTCAAAGAGCCTTGGCAACTTCAGGACTGTGCGCGATATTGTAACCGAATTCGAGCCGGACGCATTGAGGTTGTTCATGCTTTCGGCCCATTACAGAAGCCCGATTAACTTCTCACGGGAACTTATGGAACAGGCCGAGGCCGCTTGCGCGAGAATACGCACGGCAAAGGAGAGGCTAAACGAGGCCCGCGTTACGGATACGCCGGATATGGAAGCTGAAAGCGCTTTCATTGGCTCACTGTATGAATTCCGCGGGGCGTTTATCAGGGCTATGGACGACGATCTCAATACAGCGGATGCAATCGGGACGCTGTTTGAGCTGATACGGGCCTGCAACACCTTTGTGACTAAGCCAAGGAGCGCAGAGGCTGTTAAAAGGGCACAAGAGCTGTTCGACGAGCTTGCGGGCGTGTTGGGAATTGAAACAGCAACGCGGGCCGAGTTCCCGGAATCGGCGCTGAAACTGCTAAACGAGCGCGCCGCCGCGAGGGGCGCAAGGGATTGGGCCAGGGCGGACGCGATACGCGACGAGCTAAAAGCCATGGGGTTTGCTGTTGAGGATTCGCCTCAGGGCGCAAAGCTAAAGCCGCTTGCGTGATCTTAGGGCGGCAAGCCTTCGGTTAAGGAGTTTTCACTAGTTTTACACAAAGAGGAGGCGTCTAAATGAGCGTTACGCTATTTATCTTAGTTGCCGTTTATCTGCTGTATTTGGCTATAAAGGGTAAGGGAAGGGTATACTCGCTGGAGCGCATTCATGAGGAAAAGGTTAAGCTGCATGTAAAACAGGTACGTATTTTACTGCTTATTGACGCTGCGCTGCTTCTGGGAGTAAGTGTATTGGAGCTTTTAGGAACATTTGAGGATAGGGTGTGGCTTAGGTTTGTGTTAGGCGCTGTTGTTATCGCCCCCTTGATAGCCATACCGGTGCTTACCTACAAGCACACCGACCCGGAGAAGCGATTCCAGCCCGTGCCATCGCGGTACAGCGACGAGGCTAAGAACAAGGAAAAGTCAAATCCCAGCCATACCGGCGGCGAGGGACAAAGCACGGCGGCAAAGACCCCATCAAAGCCGCGGACGGAATCAGGCGTGGACGACGGCAGCGCTGATAGCCCGTTTTACGATCCTGACCCCGAGGACTATGAGTAAGTCCTCATATAGATAAGGGTGAATCAAACTGGACCGGTTTGTTAAGGTTTTACCGATTCATCACGACGCCGCATAATAGATCCTGGATGCAAGCATATACTGCTTAGATATCCCAAAACTTATCAAAAGGCGCTGCAAGCGCCTTTTGAACTATTTTTCAGGGCCGGTTTATGCGCAAATAGGCACAGTTAAAACGTGCCGCTATTTCTGAACGAGTGGATAAGGCCCGGGCCTCATCCACTTACGAAGGCATATAACGCCTAATCAATCGCATATCCGTTTAAGCACCCCATTTATAACCTCATAGCGCCGATTTTCATTTTTAGCGATTTTTTTCAGTATCTCCTCTTCAAGGTTTATGCCTAGCATCTGGGATAAGCCCATAAGGTAGATCGCTATGTCCGCCAGCTCCTCGCCTATGCCGTTCTCCCCTTTTTTATATGCGTCAAAGGCTTCCGCCACCTCCCCGTACAGCAGGCAAAATTCTGTGTTAACATCTGTGGTGTTAAAGCCTTTGCTGAGTTTGTTTTGAAATACGCTATTCTGAAGCTTTGTTATATCTACCATGGATGTGTCCCCCCAACCTCTCAATCAATAAAATATTTTTAAAATTATAAAGATCCTCCGTCGTCTCTTCCAGTTACCTTGATAGCCTTAAGCCCGCTTTCCATGATAAGCTTGCGTACCGCGGGCCAATACATAAACGGCAGCTTCAGCGCTTTAAGCCTCAGCTTCATTCGGATTGGCAGCGTTTTTGACCTATATGCGAAGTTTAAAGACCTGTTATGGCCCGAATTCATTACATCCGCCAGCAAATGGGCGCTGTTTATGGCAAAGCTTATGCCCTCAAGGGAACTCGGGCTGATAAAGCCCGCCGCCTCTCCGATTAAGAATGCCCCTCCTTGTCCGCAGAAGAACCTGTCCGTCAGCGAGGGCCTGAGTACAACGCACGCTTGAGTTCTTATAGGCTCCCCGAAACGGAAACCAAATTCCCTTTTCAACTTGCTCTTTTGGGCCTCAAAGCGGCCCCGGGGGTCGTCTTGAGGGAATGCCCCACCGAATATAAATACATTATCCTTGGAAATGGACCAGGAGCAGCAGTCGCTTGTATCGGGATCGAATATGCAGGAATAGAACGGGCTGCTGTGCGTTTCCTTAAACCATTGCTGGATCGAAATATAGCTGCGTATTCTCGAATTAGGATAAAGAGCCCTTCTTAGCAGCGAATTTGCGCCATCAGCGCCAACAGCGTATTTCGCTGTCAGGCCGCCCTCCGCGCCAGCTTCGTTATAACGTATTAAAAAGCCGCAATCGGTTCGCTTTACCGATGTACAGCGGCAATCCGAAAGTATCTTAACCCTGTCGGGAATCATGCCGATCAGCCACCTGTCAAACCTATCCCTGTCCAGGTTGATGTAAAAGCGCTGATAGTGACGAATCAGTTTTGAACGCAGGTCTATGGTCTTTACCGCGAATATTTGCGGATCAACCAGCACGTCCTTTGGCAGCGTAAGATCAAAGCGCGCCAGCGCCTTCTGCGCGTCCTTGGATAAAAGCCCCCCGCACGGCTTTTTAAAGCCGGTGCCGGCGTCCGGACGCTTCCTGTCAAGCGCTATGACCCTAAAGTCCTGGCTTAACAGCCTGGCGAGCGTTGCTCCGGCAGGCCCCAGCCCTATGATGGCTATATCATAATCAGGCAGTTTATCCGACATAGGTTCTTTTCAGACTCTCCAACTTTGTATTATGCGGCAAAAAACACGCTGGCTGGGATATACTGCGCAGCTGGTCAGGGCCGCTGACATTAGTTCTATTCATACTTTGTCATGGGGATTCCAGCCATCCTGAATATTTCCATGGAAAACTCGTCGGGATACCCCTCTCCATATATTACCTGCGCTATTCCCGCGTTTACTATCATTTTGGCGCAGATCACGCATGGCTGATGGGTACAGTACAGGGTAGCCGATTCGATGCTTACGCCTAACTTTGCCGCCTGGATTATAGCGTTTTGTTCGGCGTGTATTCCATAGCATAATTCATGCTGGGTGCCCGAGGGTATCCCCAGCATGTCGCGCATGCATTCACCGCGTTCAACGCAGCTGGCCACTCCCGAAGGGGCGCCGTTGTATCCTGTTGTTAGTATTCTCTTATTCTTTACTATTACAGCGCCTACCTTGCGCCCTTGCCTGTAACAGCTTGACCAGCCCGCAATGGTTCTCGCCATTTCCATAAACCGTGAGTCCCATTTAGTCCACATTGAGTACCACCTCCAGCCACAATTATAGCATTTATGCTCGTCCATGTAAAATCATCATTAAAAATAGTGAGAAAAGTCAAGCAATTTTAAGTAAAAGTTATCTAAAATGGATTATTCCCCTTAAATTGGTTATAATTCAAAATGAATGCGATTAGCCAGCCTTGCCATGCGAACGATCATAAACTATGATATCTCTGTTAGCACTCAAAAAAGACGAGTGCTAACATTGCGAGGATAATACCACTAAAAGGAGGAATAAACCATGACGCTAAAACCATTGGCAGACCGCGTCGTAATCAAGAGCCTTGAGGTTGAGGAAACCAGCAAAGGCGGAATAATACTTACAGGAACGGCTAAGGAAAAGCCCCAGATGGCCGAAGTAATTGCCGTAGGCCCTGGCGGCAACGTGGACGGCAAGGAAGTGACCATGCATGTAAGCGTGGGAGACAGGGTGATCTATTCAAAGTATGCCGGAACGGAAGTTAAGCTCGACGGCGTTGAGTACATCGTGGTCCGCCAGAACGATATTCTGGCAATAGTAGAGTAAGGAGGAATCAAAAATGGCAAAACAGATCAAATTCGGCGAAGACGCCCGCAAGGCCCTTGAGGCAGGCATAAACACCCTTGCCAACACCGTAAAGATTACACTAGGCCCAAAGGGCAGGAACGTGGTTTTGGACAAGAAATTTGGTTCTCCCATGATCACAAACGACGGTGTTACTATAGCTAAGGATATTGAGCTCGAAGATCCATTTGAAAACATGGGCGCGCAGCTTGTAAAGGAAGTAGCGACAAAGACAAACGACGTAGCAGGCGATGGAACCACCACAGCTACGCTTCTGGCTCAGGCGATAGTACGCGAGGGCCTTAGGAATGTTGCCGCCGGCGCAAATCCGATGGGAATAAAGCGTGGCATTGAGCATGCTGTTGAGGAGGCTGTCAAAGAGCTTAAAGAGATAAGCAAGCCCGTTGAGAATAAGCAGTCCATAGCCCAGGTCGCCGCTATATCCGCAGGCGACGAACGCGTAGGTTCCCTTATCTCCGACGCAATGGAAAAGGTCGGCAACGACGGCGTAATCACCGTTGAGGAGAGCAAAACCATAGAAACCACCCTTTCAATCGTAGAGGGCATGCAGTTTGACCGGGGCTATGCCTCGTCGTATATGGTGACGGATCCGGATAAGATGGAAGCCATCCTTGACAATCCGCTGATCCTTATCACGGACAAAAAGATTTCAAGCATCCAGGAAATACTCCCAATATTGGAACCCGTCGCCCAGCAGCAGCGCAAACTGCTTATAATCGCCGAGGACGTAGAGGGCGAAGCCCTTGCAACCCTTGTTGTAAACAAGCTGCGCGGAATGCTTCAGGTTGTGGCTGTTAAGGCCCCTGGCTTTGGAGACAGGCGCAAGGAAATGCTTAAGGATATAGCAACCCTTACAGGCGGCGAAGTAATTTCAAGCGAGCTTGGAATGGAGCTTCGCGACGCCACGCTGGAGCAGCTGGGTTCGGCGCGCCAGGTAAAGGTTGATAAGGACAATACAACAATCGTAGAGGGAAGCGGGGAGCCGGAAGATATAAAGGCGCGCATCAATTCAATCCGCAGCCAGATCGCTGAATCCACATCCGAATATGACCGTGAAAAGCTCCAGGAGCGCCTGGCCAAGCTGGCTGGCGGCGTAGCCGTAATCGCTGTGGGCGCGGCTACTGAGGTGGAGATGAAGGAAGCAAAGATGCGCATCGAGGACGCTCTTGCTGCAACGCGGGCAGCAGTGGAAGAGGGCATCGTACCGGGCGGCGGAGTGGCGCTGCTGAACGTGTGCGACAGCATACGCAGGATCGCGCTGGATGAAACCGGCGATAAGCGCACTGGAGTAGAGATCATACTCCGCGCAATGGAAGAGCCGGTAAGGCAGATAGCCTATAACGCGGGACTGGAAGGCTCGGTAATCGTATCAAATATCCGCTCTGCCAATAAACCCGGATATGGTTTTGACGCTGCTAAGGATGATTATGGCATGATGACCGATAAGGGCATCATCGACCCGACCAAGGTGGCGAGAAGCGCTTTGCAAAACGCGGCTTCTATAGCGGCTATGGCGCTTACGACCGAAAGTCTTGTGTGCGACATCCCGGCTCCGGAACCTCCGGCGCCCATGGGCGGAGCGCCTGGAATGTATTAATTCTTAACGATAGAAACAAAGCTGAATGCTCCGGCCCATTAGCCGGAGCATTATTTATCCTCGGGCCCAGTTGATATTGCGCCAAAGATATGATTAAGGATTATACGGCATAGTTTGCAAAATAACATTTTTTTAGAATCGGCGTGCTGATATTTCTGAATGTGTGATACAATATTTTCGTTTAGTACTAAATTGAGGAGAAATTGAATGAACGACATTATTCACGAGATAGGGAAATTTATATTTGTGGAGAACAAGCCCGACCTATGCGACGTCATAATGGTGGTTGGCGGCTCACACCCTGAATTAGGGGGAGAAAGCGGCGGAACTATGGAAACAGGGATTTGCCCCGCTATGTTTTGTCGGCGGCGGGGTAAGCGTTAAAAGCGGTATATTTCCCGGGCCTAAATCCAAGTCTGATATATATAATGAAAATTATGCGACCGAATATGATTTCCTTATGGATGTCCTCATAAAAAACGGCGTTAATAAAGACGCGATAATCGGTGAAAACAGATCGTCATTTACCAGGGAAAACGCGGTAACCGCCAAACAAACTTGTGATGACAAGCAAATGATAGTTAAGAAAGCTATCATAGTATGCAAACGGTTTCACGCAAGAAGAGCTTTAATGTTTTTTCAATCCGCTTTCCCAGGCACGGATTTTGCCGTGATTCCAGTAGATAGTTACAATATAACAAAGGATAATTGGTATAAAACGGAATACGGGATCAGCCGCGTGCTAGGGGAGTTGAGGCGCTGCGGCGACCAATTCAACTATTCAGACATTAATAACTTCGTCAAATAAGCGTATAAACGCATTCATGTAAATGCAGAGCATTATTATACGTTGTTAACCGATCAAGTCAAAAATGGTTGCTATTACTGTTGCCAAAACCATAAATTAATGGCTTTAAGCCTTCTGCATTTCATTAGTTCGTCATATCATTTATGTAGTATAAGCCTTGAGATTTATGATAAGGAAACCTAAGTGCGCCGGTCCGCAGCTTGCGGAATATTATGTTATCCCCGGAGGAACCGATGGAGCG
Organism: uncultured Oscillospiraceae bacterium; assembly: GCA_964431505.1. Classification (GTDB taxonomy): domain Bacteria; phylum Bacillota; class Clostridia; order Christensenellales; family CAG-138; genus UMGS946. Next base: position 10,776 of record CAYSKA010000008.1, on the reverse strand, counting down.
TTTAAAACAGGAAAAGAAAAAGCTTATCGTATACGCATCCGCCGTTGCAGTTCTTGTTTTGGCGGTGCTTGTTCTAGCTATTGAAAACAATGATGTTGCGGCCGTGTTCAGCAATGAGCCGGAGGAGCGAAGCTATGTAAAATGGGTCGACTTCAATCCCACTGCCGAGATATTAAAACGCGCGATCAAATATGATATAGAATCATATGGCTCTCAGGTTCACCTAAATTTTATAGAGCTTCTTTCCTATACTGCGGCGAAATGCGGGGGCAGCTTTTCAGGCAAGGGCGCTGCTGCTGAAATGGATACGCTTGTGGAGAGGCTCAACGCAGGTGAGCTGATGAAGGATATTGCCGATGGATTGAAATATTATGATTATTATATAACCGCCTACGGGGCGGTGCTTAACGGCTTTTTGGGTGAGTACAGCATTGAAGTTGAGGACGAAGCATCGCCTTACGGAAAGCGCTGGGAGGATGGATATGGGCTGACGGTATTTTCCCCGATTGCAAAGGGCTACGGGTTTTCGCACTACAAGGACTTTGGCAATGAACGCAGCTACGGATATAAGAGAAAGCACCAGGGAAATGACCTTATGGGCTATGTGGGCATGCCCATCGTAGCAATAGAAAGCGGGTACATCGAGGAGCTTGGCTGGAACAGATTCGGCGGCTGGCGCATAGGTATACGTAGCTTTGATAACCTTCGTTACTATTACTACGCCCATATGCAGAAGGACCACCCCTATGTAAAGACCCTCAAGGAGGGCGATGTGGTGATGGCGGGAGATGTTATAGGATACATGGGGTTAACGGGCTACAGCAATACCGAAAACGTAAACCAGCTTAAGCGGCCGCATCTCCATCTAGGGCTTCAGCTTATATTTGAGGAGATACAGAAGGAGGGCAGCAACCAAATATGGATTGACGTCTATAATCTGGTTGAGGTGCTGCAAAAAAACAAGAGCGAGGTAGTAAAGGATGAAGAAACCGGCGATTACAAACGCAAATATGGATTCAGGCTTCGCGGCGGCGAGGTGATAAACGGTGAAAGCGGTAATTGACAGGCGCGCCGTCGGGAAGATTGCGGTTACGCTTTCGTATGTTATATTGGTAATGGGGTTGGCCGTTATAATTTCGCTGCCCGCTACAAACATGCCTGCGGACGCTTCACCAACGGAAGGCATAGAGGTTCCCATATTGATGTACCACAGGGTTTTGAAGGATGCGGACAAGATAAATACGTATACCGTTACTCCGGAGACGTTTAGAGATGATATGATCTATCTAATGGAGCGGGGTTATGAAACTGTGTTTACAAGGGATATCATAGACTACACCATGGGAGGCGCTCCGCTGCCTGCCAAGCCTGTGGTAATAACCTTTGATGACGGATACTATAACAATTATGTATATGTACTTCCGATTCTTGAGGAACTGGGTATCAAGGCTTCCATAGCCGCCGTAGGCGAATTTACGGATATGTTTACCAACAATATGGATATGAACGTGAATTATTCGCATTTGACCTGGGGGCTGCTCAAAGAGCTTGAGGAGTCGGGCCATGTTGAGATACTGAACCATTCCTACTATATGCACAAACAGGGAAAGCGCAGCGGCGTAAAGCGCAGAAGGGGTGAGGGGGAAGAGGAATATCGAAACGCGCTTACCTATGACGTTATGAAAATGCAGGAACAGCTTAGAACCAAGGCAGGGATTACCCCGCAGACCTTCGTATATCCATATGGACTGTACACCGATGATAGTGAGGAGATTTTAAAGGAGATGGGCTTTAAGTCCACACTTATATGCGAAGAACGGGTAAACTTTATTACAGGACCAGAAAGCCTGTATAGGATGGGACGCTTTAATCGTACTGGAAAGCTGAGCACCGAAAGATTCATGGCTAAGATGGGCATAAAATAAGCTTGTTTACATTTACAACTACTGCTTGCTTATACATATCCGCCGGCTTCAATCTCAGATTTGAAAAGCGCGCTTTGTGCTGGGAGCGGATTTAAAAGTTCCTGAAGAGGTATAGCTTCTATGATCGTTAAACAAACAGGCCCGCGGCGATAGCTTGGGGCCTGTTTTAATGCATGTTTGCTATGCTTCAATGCCGAGACATTGTCTGTTTAACTCAGATGCTTACTCGCCGTCAAGCGCATCCTGCCGCTTTAAAAATATATCAAACACAGCGTTCAGCGTAGCTGAATCATCGATTCCGCGATAGCTGGAACCCGCATCAGCCCTGTCTGCGAGCAGTATTACCACCTCCGACCCGTCGGAGCCTTCTTCATCGGGCAGCAAAACAACATACTCGTTATCCAGATATTCAACCCTGTCCAGAAGCTCAAACTCGCATTCGTTTCCATCCTGATCAATAAGGGTGATTATACCGCTGAATTCCTCCATAACACCGTTCCTTTCAAAGTTGCCTGATTATGCTTTACCGCTGCACCCGAGCACATTTACAAGCTTGTGCCTAACCATTTCCTTTATGGCCGCGCGCGCGGGCTTGAGATACTGGCGCGGATCGAAGTGGGAGGGATTTTCAGCGAAATATTTGCGTATCGTTCCCGTCATAGCAAGCCTTAGGTCGCTGTCAATATTTATCTTGCACACCGCCATTGAGGCCGCCTGCCTGAGCATAGGCTCCGGAACCCCTATGGCGTCGGGCATGCTGCCGCCGTACTTATTTATCATCTCAACGAATTCCGGCACAACCGAGCTTGCTCCGTGAAGCACTATTGGGAACCCTGGAAGCCGCCTGGAGACCTCCTCAAGTATATCGAAGCGGAGGCGGGGTGTGGTGCCGGGTTTGAACTTATAGGCGCCGTGGCTCGTACCGATGGCTATTGCAAGGCTGTCCACGCCGGTATGGTTTACGAACTCCTGAACCTGGTCAGGATCGGTATATGAGGCGTCCTTGTTGGAAACGTTGACCGCATCCTCAATTCCGGCAAGCCTGCCAAGTTCTCCTTCAACCACAACGCCTTTGTCGTGGGCGTATTCTACTACGCGCTTTGTCAAAGCTATATTTTCGTCAAAAGGCAGATGCGAACCGTCGATCATGACCGAGGTAAACCCGCCGTCTATGCAGCTTTTGCACAGCTCGAACGTATCGCCGTGATCAAGGTGAACGCATATAGGCAGGTCTGTTTCGATTACCGCAGCCTCAATCAGCTTCATCAGATAGGTGTGGTTAGCGTATTTTCTCGCCCCAGATGATACTTGAAGAATAAGCGGAGCATTTTCCTCCTTGGCAGCCTCCGTAATGCCCTGTATTATCTCCATATTGTTTACGTTGAACGCGCCTATGGCATAGCCGCCGTCATAGGCCTTCTTAAACATTTCCGTGCTGGTTACAAGCGCCATCTGTGATACCTCCTACACTTTGATAATTTAATGTAAACGCAGCCTAAGTCAATTATACATCCAACTTCGTGTTTTGCAACAAATATGCTGTTATTTGCCATAAAATATGGGTTTTGGCCATTCATGGATTGTCCAACGCGGGCTAAAGAGTTATAATATAGCTGGAAGCAGTTCCTATTAAAGCACAGGAGGCAAACAAAATGCCCGAAAAGTTTTTATCGCTCATAGTACCCGTGTTCAACGAGCAGGAGGTCGTCGGCGTATCCTTTGAGCGGATGGACGCCGTGATGAAGGGGATGGGCTATCCTTATGAGATAATATATGTTAACGATGGAAGTCGCGACGATACGATGAAGCAGCTAAGGAAGATTGCCAAGGCGAACCCGCAGGTGAAGGTGCGCTCGTTCTCGCGCAATTTCGGCCATCAGCTTGCGGTAACCGCAGGGATGGATATAGCCAGGGGCGACGCGCTTATCATAATAGACGCAGACCTTCAGGACCCTCCCGAGGTAATCCCAGAGCTTGTTAAGGCCTGGGAGAACGGGGCCGACATAGCCTACGGCAAGCGCGCAAAGCGTCAGGGAGAAACGATATTTAAAAAGTTTACGGCCTTTTGCTATTACAGGCTGCTAAGGTCCATGAGCGCTTATCCAATACCGCTGGATACTGGAGACTTCAGGCTTATCGACAAAAAAGTAGCGGAAGTATTTATTAATATGCGCGAGCACAACAGGTTTCTGCGTGGAATGAGCGCGTGGATGGGCTATGAGACCGTGCCTGTGGAATACGTAAGGCATGAGCGCTATGCAGGCAAGACCAAATACACCATGAAGAAGATGCTTAAGCTTGCTATGGACGGCATAACGGGTTTTTCAAACAAGCCGCTTGCCATAGCGGGCAAGGCGGGCATTGCGGTGTGCATGCTTTCAGGTATGGGGCTTATCGCGCTGATAGTGCTTGCGTGCACCGTGGGAGTGCCAGCATGGCTTTGGGCTGTTGACGGCCTGGTGCTTCTTAATGGGATCACTATGATGTTTATGGGCGTTCAGGGCGCTTATATGAACCGCATGTACGACGAACTGAAGGGCAGGCCGCTATATATCGTAGGCGAGGAACTCAACGTATAGAGGGGTTATGCTGTATAAGAACGGACTGATTTAACGTCAGTCCGTTTTAATTATAATATTTTTTTGCCGTAAGGATACATTACCGTATCCATTATAATGCCCGCTGTCCTTATTGCGGTTTTATTTGAATGCCATGCCAATACTACGGCGCTAACTAAAGAATTTAACCCTGTCTTTGAATACCCTTTTAAGGGCCTCGCTGAGCAGCGAGTCATCCCTGCCCGTGAGGTTGTATACTGTTATGCGTTCGGGCGAAAGTCCGATCAGCACATTCATAACGCTGTCGTCGCTGCATGACTCGCAGTCAATGCGCGAATCGCTGTCATCCGTAAGCGTGCAGCTTCCATCAGGATGCAGTATTATGCTTATCTCCCTTATGCATGGGGGACGCATCCTTACATATGCGCTTAGCACGCTCATCAGCTCAAGATACTCTGATCTTAACAATATTTCCTCAGCGGCACGGTCCACGCAGAGGGAAAAGCCCTCAAGCACATCCTTCATCCTAAAGCGCATGAAGCCCTCAAGGTTAAGATGCTCATGCTCGTCGAAGTGTTCGCGCAGCGAACGAAGTATACGCGATTCAGCGTTAAAGGACCTGGCGCTTCTAATTGCCTCGGGCAGAGCCATCTGCTTTTGGGCTAGCGTAAGCGGCAGTTCGTTTATAAGCCTCGCCATTTCGAAGTGCGCCATATCTTTAAGCAAAAGCCTGCCTATTGCCATTATCCACGAAGACAGCTCTTCGGGCGATCCTACCTCGGCGCTTACGACCTGCTCGTCTCCAAAGGATACGCCCAGGTCAGGCTCCCAGCCAGCCTGCCTAAGGCGCCGTTTCAATAGCTTTTCTATATCGACATCGTATTCCTGAGTACCTATTGATAGTATATTCATGCCGTTTTACTCCCTCATGGACGGTTAAAACGCCCATACGGTATGATATGCACTGACGCGTTAAGCCGTGCCAAGCGCACGACGCGCGTCTGCCCTTCTATTATGTGCAGAGAAAGGATTTACCTGCGTTGAAATAAATAGCAATTAATTAGGCTATAATTGGATAAGGCGTAGCGTATATAACGGATTGAAACAACAGGCAGGCAAGCGCGTTCAAAGTTACCCAAATAATTGAAATTATTGTAATAGCGCCCTTCGGTTTTCCTTAAGGCGGGACGGATTGGGCGTTTCGTTTTATTATCTGCCTAAAGGGAAGGCCAGCCTGTAAAATACAGGCATATGGCGTAAACGGCCTATCAATGCGCATACCCTCAGTTGGCAGGGTAAACACGTCTTAAGGGCCGGATTTAGCCCATTTCTATGTTCTCGCCGCTTGAAATAGCGCTGAACAGTCCAGCGCTCCTCGGCCTTAAACTGGCCGCGAATCCGGCTCCCCGAGGCCGACTGAGTTTTCACTATCTTAGTCCGCGTTACACATTGTTACGGCCGCTTGCCGTAGGGCCCGCTACGCCTGCGCCGCCGCGCCTCGCCCCGCACGGGCTAAGAGAGCGAAAACCGTGTTTACCATTGTCAGCTGAGGATAGCCTAACGCTAAACTGCTGAGCTTGACGGCTCGGGCAATTTCCATTTTGTCCAATGTGTGCTATTATATGAAAAATTACAGGGAGGAAGCGCATATGGAGTTGATATTGGCGTCCGCGTCCCCGCGCCGCAAGTCGCTGCTTGAGATGGTGGGCCTTGAGTTTTTGGTAATTCCCAGCGATGCGGATGAGGGCATACAGCCCTGTCCACCGGGAGAAATGGTTGAAAAGCTTGCGCTCATCAAGGCGGCGTCCGTAAAGGAAGGCAGACAGGACTGCTGTGTGATTGGATGCGATACAGTTGTCGTAGTTGACACAAGGGTGCTTGGAAAACCATCTGACGGGGAGGACGCTGTTAAAACCCTTGGCCTGCTTCAGGGAAGGACGCATGAGGTATATACCGGCCTGTGCTTAATAACCGACGACAGGCAGCTTGTATGTCACGACGTGGCTTCCGTAACCTTTTCCCCTATGAGCGAGCCTGAGATAAGGTCATACGTTAAAACGGGCGAACCCATGGATAAGGCCGGAGCCTACGGGATACAGGGAGTAGGCGGCATGTTTGTTGAGAGAATTGAAGGAAGCTATTTTACGGTGGTTGGACTCCCCCTTCATATGCTCTACAGAATGCTTCGGGATATTGGGGTAAGCGCGCCGGATTTGATACAGGATTAAAGATAAATGGCTGCGCTTAAAAATAAGTTTTGAATCATTGGTATTTTTTTGCTGAAACGCTTGACAATACTATAATTGAGATTATAATAAGATTAACAATAGTTATTATTATTAAGGAGATGATATGGCGATCTACTCAAGACAGCGAGACATAATTTTGGCAGCATTGAAATCGGCGCTTTATCATCCCACTGCCGACGAGCTTTACGCTTATCTCAAGCCGTCAAATCCGTCGCTCAGCCTTGCGACAGTTTATAGAAATCTAAGGTTGATGGCTGATAGCGGGGAAATAATGAGGCTGAGCATCCCAGGAGGGGCGGACAGGTTTGATCCGGTAAACGATGGGCATTACCACATGGTCTGTTCCAGCTGCGCTGGGATCACCGATATAGACCGAAGCTCCATACCGGACATAAGGAAGGCTGCCAGCGACTCATGCGGTTGCTGTGTAACGGGCGCGAGCATACTATTTTATGGGGTGTGCAGTGAGTGCGCCGAAAGACGGAACGAATTTAAATTATCTAAAATTAAAAAAGACAATATGGAAGGAGAAAAATTATGAAAGAACTTAAAGGAACTAAAACAGAGGCTAACCTCATGGCGGCGTTTTCCGGAGAATCCCAGGCTAGGAACAAGTACACCTATTACGCCTCGGCGGCTAAAAAGGAGGGGTACGTCCAGATAGGCAATCTGTTTGAGGAAACGGCGAATAACGAGAAGGAACATGCAAAGATCTGGTTCAAGCTGCTTCATGGCGGCCAGGTGCCCGGAACCATCGAGAACCTAAAGGACGCCGCTGCGGGTGAGAACTACGAGTGGACCGATATGTACGCCACCTTTGCAAAGGAAGCGCGCGAAGAGGGATTCGACAGCATTGCGTTCCTGTTTGACGGCGTTGCACGTATAGAGAAGGAGCATGAGGAAAGGTACCTTAAGCTGCTTGCCAACGTTGAAAACGGCATGGTATTTAAGCGCGGCAACGTAGTTGTATGGAAGTGCGCCAACTGCGGCCATATACACGTTGGCACCGACGCTCCGGAGGTATGTCCGGTGTGCGCCCATCCCAAGGCATATTTTGAGCTGAAGGCTGAAAATTATTAAGCGTTAAGCATACCCTTGTCAACTGAGGGTAGCATAAGCGATAATCCGATTGTATTTTGATATGATTAGCAGAGCCGGAATGCGCCACACGGGACCGGCTCTGTTGTTTTAAACCCACGGGGACGGAATTTGGTATGGCGTATCAATATAGGCGAGGTGAGTTTTATGGATCTGAGGATTGAACCTGTTCACATTGCTAACAGGCGGCTTTTGGAGGGGCTTGCCGTAGCCCCGGGGCAGGAGGGCAACATAGAACCGATAGAATGCTGCATGTATGAAGCGGAGAGTAACCCTATATGGCGTCCTGTAGTTATCCTGGCCGACGGAATGCCCGTCGGTTTTGCAATGTATGGTTTTTTTGCGTATGAGGGCAGCTCTGGCCGCGCATGGCTTGACAGGCTGATGATTGACCAAAATTTTCAGGGGCGCGGAATCGGATCTGCGTCCATAAACGCAATGATAGCAAGGCTGATAAAAGAGTACGGCTGCAATGAAATATACCTAAGCGTTTATGAAAGCAATGCGAGGGCAATCTCTATGTATAAAAGGCATGGTTTTGAATTCAATGGCGAGCTGGACGCTAAGGGCGAGCTGGTAATGGTGTTGAAAGTGGATGAAAACGGCATAACGAGTTGAGCAAAGGCGCACCCGACGCTAAGGATGCATTCCTTAGGCAGCGCCCTTAGCATGCAGGCTCGTGAATATGGTTAATCAGGGACAGCGCCCACTTTTTTTCTGTTGCTGAAATTGGCTTCGGCTTAGGATTAAATGGGGTCAGCGGTCCGATATTTATTTAATGCATGCAACCTAACATAACGGTAAACAGGCTTGTTTGTTAAGCGCGGTTGGCTGATATTATAGAAATAGTATGGCATAATTAAGCTATAAGGGGTGTGAAAAATAGGATGATATCCACTAACTTGAGCTATCTAAGGCGTGAGAAGGGCCTTTCCCAAGAGGAAGTGGCCGAGAGGATAGGCGTGTCGCGGCAGGCGGTGGCAAAATGGGAAACCGGCGCCACCACGCCCGATCTGGAGAACAGCATTGCCCTTGCCGAGCTTTTCGGCGTTACCCTGGATGATCTGGTTAAGTTTGACGCGAAGAAGAGCGGGATTCCAATACCGCCCAAGGGAAAACACTTTTTTGGAATCGTGGCCGTAGGCGACAGGGGGCAAATAGTTATACCTAAGAAGGCAAGGGATATCTTTAACATACGGCCCGGCGACAGCTTGGCCGTGCTAGGCGACGAGGACCAGGGGATCGCCATATTAAAGAGCGAATTCTTATTAAGCCTTGCCAGCGAGATAATGTCTAAAAGGGGTAAGGATTGATGAATGCGATAGAAGTGCTCGGACTTACAAAGGCGTATAAGGGCATAAACGCTGTCAGCGCCCTCAACCTGTCCGTTGAAAAGGGGGAGCTTTTCTCGCTGCTAGGCGTAAACGGGGCGGGCAAGACCACGACTATAAAGCTGCTTTCATGCCTGATACGTCCAACGTGCGGAGACGCTACCCTGATGGGGAACAGCATTGTGCGTTCGCCAAACAAGGTCAAGGCCAGTATAAACGTTTCGCCGCAGGAAACCGCGGTGGCACCCAACTTGACGGCCGAGGAGAACCTCCGCCTCATATGCGGCATTTATGGATATACAAAGAGGGAAGCCAAGGAGAGGGCCGATGTCGCCATTGCCAGGTTTGGGTTGGATAGGATAGCTAAGAGCAGGGCTAAAATCCTCTCAGGCGGATGGCAAAGGCGGCTGTCAATAGCAATGGCGTTGATTTCCGAACCCAAGGTGCTGTTTCTCGACGAGCCTACGCTTGGCCTTGACGTTCTGGCAAGGCGGGAGCTATGGGGCGTGATAGAGGGCCTTAAAGGGCAAACCACCATAATGCTTACCACGCACTATCTTGAGGAGGCGGAAGCGCTTTCGAGCCGCATCGGAATAATGTCCGAGGGGAGGCTGGTGGCGGTGGGCACTTCGGACGAACTCAGGAAGACGGCTGGCAGGGATAGCTTTGAGGACGCCTTCGTAGAACTTTGTACAAAAGGGGGCCGCGTTTGATGAAAATGCTGTCGTTTGCTTCGAGAAACTCAAAGGAAATACTGAGGGACAGGCTGAACCTGGCCTTTGGAATCGGTTTTCCCATTGTGCTGCTATTGCTGCTCTCCTTAATTCAGTCCAATATTCCGGTCGAACTTTTTGCCATTGAAAAGCTGTCGCCAGGGGTGGCAGTGTTCGGGCTGTCCTTCATATCGCTGTTTTCCGGCATGGTAATAGCCAGGGACAGGACGAGCTCGTTTATGCTCAGGCTGTTTGCGTCCCCCATGACCGCCGTGGAATTTATACTCGGGTATACCCTGCCCCTGCTCCCCATGGCCGCGGCGCAGATGGCGGTATGCTACGCCGCGGCAATGCTTTTGGGACTCGGCTTCAGCCTTAATATCCTTCTGGCAATAGCGGCGTCAATCCCAGCGGCGATTCTGTTCATCGGCCTGGGCCTGCTTTGCGGAAGCCTTTTGAGCGATAAGCAGGTGGGCGGGATATGCGGGGCCCTGCTTACAAATCTAAGCGCATGGCTGTCCGGCACATGGTTCGATCCCAATTTGGTAGGCGGCGCGTTTAAGGCCATTGCGGATATTTTGCCGTTTTCACATGCGGTAAATGCGGCCCGGTGCGCGCTTTTAGGGGATTACGCGGGCATAATGCCGGAACTCATATGGGTTATCGTTTATGCGATTGTTGTCATGCTGGCCGCCGTATTGGTGTTTACGGGCAGGATGCGCGGCGGCAAGGCGCAAATAAAAACATAGCTGCAGGCCGCTCTGATCACAATATTACATAAGACGAACTTTTGGTTGACTATTAAAGTATATTACTATATTATGGGAATATAAGATCATAAAAACATAGAGCGTTTTTGCAGCGCTATTGTATGAACATGCTTACTGTAAATAATCAGGCGG
>CAYSKA010000007.1:0-19096 GCA_964431505.1 uncultured Oscillospiraceae bacterium | reverse complement strand
GAGAATCTTAGCCAGCGTCTGGGCAAGCAGCGTTTTCCCGCAGCCCGTTGGGCCAAGCATTATAATATTGCTTTTTTGCAGCTCCACGTCGTCCTTTGATACGAGTTGCCCTATTCGCTTATAATGATTATATACAGCAACGGCCAGGGCCTTTTTCGCATCCTGCTGTCCAACCACATAGCTGTTTAAGGTTTCCACGATTTCATGGGGTTTAGGTATTGTTTTAAGGTCGGGCGGCTCTAGCGTGTAATCGTCTTCAATGATCTCCTGGCAGAGTTCGATGCATTCGTTGCATATGTAAACTCCAGGCCCAGCTACAAGACGCTGTACCTCACTTTGGCCCTTCCCGCAGAATGAGCATCTGATATTGCTCTTATCCTCTATTTTTGACATAAATTATCTCCTTGGGGGTATAATCTCGTCGACAATGCCATACTTTAAAGCATCCTCCGCGCTAAGATAGTTATCACGCTCGGTATCGGCCTCAATCTGGTCAAGGGGCTGCCCGGTACGTTCGCTTAATATCCGGTTTAGCTTCTGCCTAGTCTTGATTATATGCTCCGCGTGTATTGCAATGTCGGTTGCCTGGCCGCGCGCTCCGCCGCTAGGCTGGTGAATCATTATCTCGCTGTTGGGAAGCGCCTTGCGCTTACCCTTCCTTCCAGCCGCAAGCAAAAATGCTCCCATTGATGCGGCGATGCCTATGCACATTGTTGAAACATCGCATTTTACATGCTGCATTGTGTCATATATTGCAAGGCCGGCGGTAACTGATCCACCTGGGCTATTTATATAGAAAAATATATCCTTATCCGGGTCCTCAGCCTCGAGAAACAACATTTGGGCTACAACCAGATTAGCTGTAACGTCTGTGATCTCGTCGCCGAGAAAAATGATTCTATCCTTAAGCAGACGCGAATATATGTCATAAGCTCGTTCGCCCCTGCCAGTTTGTTCGATAACAGTCGGTATTAGCATAATGTCCTCCTTACTGCGTATGTCTATTCGACTTTCTCGGTAGCGCTGCCAACGATTATGGAAACCGTACGGTCACGCTTTAACCTGTCCGCGAAAAAGGCCCTCATGTTAGATCTCATGGCGTCCGTATCGAGCTCCTTACGTTCCTGCTCGTTTTGCATGGACTCCAGAAAACCGTTAATTGCCTTATTTATATCCTCTTCAGTGACCTCAACGCTCTCCTTATCCGCAATCGCGTCCAGAACAAGCCTGGTCTTTGCGCGTATCTCCGCGTCTGGCCTATATTCCTCGCGTATCTGGTCTATTGATTTACCAGTGTACTCGCAGAATATTTCCAAAGTAAATCCCTGCTGAGCCATGGTATGGCGCAGATCGTCTATCATGGCGTTCAACTCATCCTCTATCAGCGCTTCGGGGAGATCAAGTTTGGCGTTATCCACGGCGCATTGGAGCACGCCGCTCTCGAATTCATGACGTCTGCGTTCTTCAGCGCGTTCCTCCAGCTTCTTGCGCAGATCCGACTTGTAATCAGCAAAGGTTTCAAAGTCGGATATATCCTGTGCAAACTCATCATTAGCCTCAGGAAGCTCCTTAACACGTATATCGTTGGTCTTTACCTCGAATACGGCTTCCCTTCCGGCAAGCTCTTTAGCATGGTATTCCTCGGGGAACGTTACTGTGATATTCTGAGTTTGCCCTACCGTCATACCTACAAGCTGTTCCTCGAATCCTGGGATAAACTTTCCAGAGCCTATTACAAGCTCCTGATTTTCGGCTGTACCCCCATCAAACTTAACTCCGTCAACGCTTCCGGAATAGTCCAGGTTGACGGTATCTCCGTTGTCAACGGGCCGGTCAACTGCTACGAATCGGGCCATGCTTTCACGGTCGCGGTTTATTTCCGCATCCACCATTTCATCCGTAACAGTATACTCGCGCTTTGGTACTTCTATACCCTTATAATCTCCCAAAGTGACTTCGGGATAGACCGCTACTATAGCTGAAAACCTTACGCCAACACCTTCGGGCAAATCATCATCCAAACTCATGCCGCGGACCGATTCGATCTCTATTTTCGGCGATTCCACAGGTTTAATACCATGTTCTATAACAGCGTTTTCATATATTGAATAATACAGGGCGTCAAACGCTCCGTCAAAAAAAACGAACGGGCCATAGGTTGTTTCGATTACCCGTCTTGGAGCTTTTCCCTTTCTAAATCCAGGCATATTAAAATCCTTAGCGGTTTTAATATATTCTCTCTGCATGGCGTCTTCCAGCGATTTGGAATCGATTTCCAAAGAAATTTTTACCTTGCTTCCCTCAAGCGTTTCAAATGTTGACATACTTATTATCCTCCGGATTGCATTCTTTTCCTTTTACTTTAACATCGCAACATTTTAGCATGTTTAGGCACCATTGTAAACGGTCAATTAGCCACCGATTGCTGTTTCTCCTAAATAATAAAAGACACTTAAAACGCGGTTCACAGGAACCGCGCCTTTTATAAAACAGCATTGTATTCCCAAACGGTAATCAGGTTTCCCTGGGACATCCTATAAAGAACAATGCAAGCGTACCGGGGCCGCAGTGCGAACCTATGGTGGCGCCTATTATGGAAATCTGCACCTTTATTCCCCTAAACATGTCCTTTATCATATCGCTGAGCAGTCTGGCGTCCTCCATGCAGTCGGCATGCGTGATATTGATAAAGGGATTTTTTTCAATCGATATATATTTGCACATGTTATCAAACAGGCGCTTAACAGCGGATTTCCTGCCCTTTACCTTTACCCTGGGGATCAGATGTCCGGCATTATCCATGTTTAACACCGGCTTAATATGCAATATGTCCGCTACAAAAGCTGCGGTAGCTTTAACGCGGCCGCCCCGTCTGAGATATGTAAGCTCACTTACGGTAAACCAGTGGTGTACGTTTAATTTTGTATCCTCTGCAAAGCGGAAACACTCCTCAGCACTCAGGCCGCCTCTCTTTTGATTTACCATATGCTCTAAAAGAAGCCCCTGCCCGCCGGAAGCGCTTAATGAATCGGATACATATATTTGGCTTTGGGAATACCTTTCTAAAAGCATATTTGCCGCCAGCTGCGCTCCTCCAACTGATCCCGACAGCCCGCTTGAAAAACCCAAATGCACGATATCGTGCCCTTTTTCAAGGATCGGCTGCCAAAGCCTGACATAATCATCGGCCAGCGCCTGGGATGTGCTGACTCTGTCGCCGTCCCGCATAAGACTGTATATTCTTTTAGCGGTTGCCTCGGTCATGTCGTCGGAAAACTCTCCGTCTTTATGGATGCACTTTAGGCTTACAAATGGCACGTCAAGCTCCCGCATGCGCTCCGGGCCTATATCCACGGTTGAATCGCTTGTAATGGTAAAATCCCTCATAGGACACCTCCAAGTGTTGGATTATGCGTCAAAACACAAAAATTATGATATAATAATAGCATAAATCAAGAATGTGAGCAAAGTGTGAAATGGACGTAAAAAAGCCGTGGTGGCGTAGAATTTCCTATGGTTGGTATTATGTTTTGGTATTTGTGCTTTCAGCGCTGTGCGTTGGATTGTTTGTTCTTTTATACGATGGAGAAGGGGCCAGGGTGCTGCTGGGTTAAATTCGCATGCAGAAAATTAAAACGGAGAAGGCTCATCATCTCCGCCTTCTCCGTTTTAATGCTTATCGGTTCTATGAAACAACAATATTGATTATATTCTTTGCCACTATGACCTTTCGCACAGTCCTGCCCTCAATAAGCGGCGCTACCCCGTTGTGCGCGAGCGCCAGCCGTTCAGTCTCATCCCTGTCAATACCACAGGGCAGTTCAACACGGGTTTTAATCTTACCGTTTATCTGAACGCCGTATTCCATCGACTCCTTTATGAGCGCGGATTCGTCATATTGCGGCCATTCCGTGTCGTAGAGGGGTATGGTGTAGCCCAATAGCTCGTTCATCTCCTCGCATATATGAGGGGAAACGGGCGAGAGCAAAACCAGCAGGGTGTGCAGCTCTTCCCTGGTAGCCTCTCCACTAGCATATATCTCGTTTACAAGGCTCATCAAGGTTGCTATAGCGGTATTGAACTTCATCCGCTCATAATCCTCGCCAACCTTCTTTATAGCGCCATGTATGAGTGGACGCATCTTAGGACGTATGCCATCATAGCTAATCAGCACGTCCATGAGCCGCCAAACCCTGTCAAGAAAGCGCTTGCACCCCTTTGCGCCCTGCGTGCTCCACGGGATAGGCTGGTCAAAAGCGCCCATAAACATTTCGTACATGCGAAACGCGTCCGCTCCGATTTCATCCACTATTGCATCGGGCGCTATCACGTTACCGCGCGATTTGGACATCTTTTCGCCGTTTTCACCGAGTATCATTCCGTGGCTTGTGCGCTTTAAATACGGTTCTGGCGTGGATACTACACCAATATCATATAAAAACTTATGCCAGAAACGTGAGTAAAGCAGATGCAGCGTCGTGTGTTCCATGCCTCCATTGTACCAGTCCACGGGGAGCCAATAATCCAGAGCCTCCTTTGATGCCAGGGCACTATCGTTATGCGGGTCCGTATAGCGCATATAATACCAGCTTGATCCAGCCCAGTTCGGCATCGTGTCTGTTTCGCGCAAGGCGGGGGCGCCGCATTTGGGGCAGGATACATGAACCCACTCGGTAGCCCTGGAAAGCGCCGATGAGCCATCGTCGGACGGGGTATAGTCGTCAACCTCTGGAAGCTTTAGCGGCAGCTCGTCAAAGGGCAGCGGAACCCAGCCGCAGTGATCACAGTGAACCAGCGGTATTGGTTCGCCCCAATAGCGCTGGCGCGTAAATACCCAGTCGCGCAGTTTATAGTTGACCTTTTTTTCGCCTATGCCCTTTTCCTCCAGCCACCGTATCATAGCTGGGATGGCGTCGCTAACCTCCATGCCATTGAGAAACCCTGAGTTGACCAGAGCACCGTGCTTGCAGTCGGCATAGGCCTCCTTTGACACGTCTGCGCCGGATACTACTTCAATTATCGGAAGGCCGAAAGCCTTTGCAAACTCCCAATCCCTTGAATCGTGACCAGGTACGGACATTATCGCCCCAGTACCGTAACTCATCAGAACATAATCGGAGATCCAAATTGGTATTTCCCTGCCCGTAGCCGGGTTTACCGCATTAAGTCCCTTGAGTTGAAAGCCCGTTTTTTCCTTTGAAAGCTCGCCGCGTTCAAAATCGCTCTTATGCGCCGCAATATCCTGGTAGGACCTTACCTCCGCTATATTCTCTATTCTGCCGGCAAATCGCTCCAGCAGGGGATGTTCAGGGGCAATTACCATATAGGTCGCTCCAAACAGCGTATCCGGCCTTGTTGTAAACACCCTTAGGGTTTCATTCGTTCCCGAAACGGGAAAGTCGATTTCAGCCCCCTCGCTTCGTCCTATCCAATTCTTCTGCTGGGTTTTAACCCGCTCAATAAAATCCACTGCGTCCAAATCGTCTATAAGCCTCTGGGCATATTCCGTTATCTTCAGCATCCATTGACTTCTGACCCGCTGAACCACCTCGCCGCCGCATCGCTCGCATACGCCGTTGACAACCTCCTCGTTCGCCAGCCCTACCTTGCATGAGGTACAGAAATTTATGGGGATTTCAGCCTTGTATGCAAGTCCCTTTTCAAACAGCCTAAGGAAAATCCACTGAGTCCATCTGTAATATTCGGGATCAGAGGTGTTTATTTCTCTGGACCAGTCAAAGGAGAAACCAAGCCTTTTGAGCTGTCCGCGGAATTTAGCTATGTTGGTTTCAGTAACCCTCTGTGGGTGAACCCCTGTTTTTATAGCGTAATTTTCCGTGGGCAGGCCAAATGCGTCGTAACCGATGGGGAACAGCACATTATAGCCCTCCATCCGCCTTTTCCTTGATATTATATCAAGTGCCGTATTTGACCTGGGATGACCCACGTGCAGGCCCTCTCCCGACGGATACGGAAACTCTATAAGCGCATAGAATTTGGGCATGGAATAATCGTTCTTTGCCTCAAAACAGCGCGCTTCCTCCCAGTTTTTCTGCCACTTCTTCTCTATGGCGGCAGGATCATATCTTTGTGCCATAATATCTCCCTCCAAATTAGTTTTCAAATAATAAATGAAAAGGCTTTCATCTCAAACATGAGACGAAAGCCTGAACTCCCGCGGTACCACTCAAATTGACGAAAAACGTCCGCTTTAATTCCGTAACGAGGAAAGACGCCGCGCCTTAAATTGCTATTTCTTGGGCGCGAAGCTCTGCGGCGAGATTCGGAACGTCCACATGCCGCCTTTCACCTAATTCACGGCTCTCTGAAACTGCAACTATACCTACTACTCCGCTTCAATGCATTTATTCATGATATTCTAAACGAACCAGTTCGTTGTGTCAAGGGGTAATATACCGAACCTTGAAATATGCTTACAAAACTAAAATCGAGTGTTTAATTTAATAATACATATTGATTATTGAAATTAAGCATTATATAATAATATAGATTTCTAAAGGAGATATATAAAATAAAAGTTTATAAAAAATATTGGCCATTATTTATGATAATTACAGTTAATCAACAGTGCCCATATCATACTCGGCTCCGTAGGAACGTTTTGGTCATATGGCGCTGACGCCCAAAAAGTAACCAGCTCGATTACAGGGGATTTAGAAAACAGTTGGAGGGTATTACCACAGAAACCGGTCGCTGGAGACACATGGGTGGTTATGCCCGGGACAAGATCTATCTCGTCTGGAAATAGAGGAAACATAATGGTGGAGATAAAAGTACCGACATATGGGTTTTTAGGATTGGTCATAACCGACTGGAATATATTATCAGGAAACTATTATTTTAACCTATAAAACAGGATAGAATTATGTCACGTACTCTATCTTTTGCGCATTTTATATATGGGAGGATTAGGCTGATGACTAAGAAAACATATTATATTCCTGTTATAACGGTTATGGCCATATTAGCGTGCTGCTTTATAATATCGTCGTATTATCAATCAAGGATTGATGAAATAAAGAATATGTACGAAAATAAGCTTGCGACAGCGAGATTCAGAATCATATATGACGTTGATGAGGACGTAGACGTATTGCTGAAACGAACGGTCGATGAAAGTGCGGATATATTAATACTAAGCCGTGAGCAGGCCATAGAGGCGGGGAGCAAGGTGTTAGGACTTATAAGCGGCGACAGGCTGGTGTTCTTTTTAGACATGGATTCCTGCGAGGTCGAAGCGGTTACATCCGTTCCCTTAAATATCAGACCGGTTCCGAATAATAGCGATGTCAGGCTGGGTTCAGGCATTATGCTGATAGATGAAGCGCTGTACGTTTATATGGAGTACGTGTTAGCTTCCATTACTCAGGATATGACGCCTTCCGAAACACATTGGCGCCGTTCGCTGCGTTCGTCAGTAGACGTTAAAGACAGCATAGCCGAATTCTATTTAGACATAATTGAAAACCCAATTTAGTTACCCCTGTCAACTGAAGGTAACCTCTCTGCATAGTAACGGGCAGCTCTTTAAAAATAAGTGAAGAACTGTTCGTTTCGTCAGCATTTGAGTTTTTGCTTACTTTAATCACGAAACAAATAATATATTGGCCGTTTTCACTACAAGATGTAAAGAGCAGGCTTGTAATGGGATTATACATGGACTATAATAATTGTATAGTTAGGGAGTTATCTTAATTAGCTTTTTATTTGTTTTATAGGAGGGAATCCATGAGAAAAGCCGTCTGTTTTGCATTGCTCTTAATAATAATCATCCTTGCCGTATCTCCCGCATTGGCAAAGACGAATGCTCAAGCCCTTTATACAAACGATGAGGAGGCGCTTGAATACGTAGAGATGATGGATCTCATTGGCGAGTCTGCCTTTAAGTCCTCCGATTCAACTTCAGTAATCCTTTTTTATAACGGCGAACCGATACACAGCGCCTATTACGGGACAGGGGGCGCCGATACTGTATACAGGCTTGGAGACATCAGCTCGCTGTTTGTCTGGGTTAGTGTGATGCAGCTTAAGGAAAGGGGAATGCTTGAGCTTGATAGGGATATAAGGGACTATCTTCCAAATAATTTCTTAAGGCGCTTAAGGTTCAGCGATCCGATCACTATGGAGCATCTTATGAACCAAAACGCCGGCTGGGAGAACTGCTGGCGTTCCGAAACGGCCTTTGCTAAGGACGATGAAAGGCTGCCCCTTGGCGAATACCTGTCGCTTGTGGAACCAGGTCAGGCTTACAAACCTGGAACGCTTAAAACCGAATCCACCTTCTCCGCATCCCTTGCAGCCTATATAGTCGAACGCGTAAGCGGCAAGACCTACCCGGAATACGTCAAAGAGAACATACTAACCCCTTTGGGAATGGATTCCACCGCTGTAGACAGGTCTTTATCCGATAACCCTGAGCTTATCGACAGGGTCAAAGGCGGGGTTATGGCGTTTACCCTATACCCGTCCTATGGTGCGTATAGCACTGTGTCAGACCTTTCAAGGTTCATGAAGGCGCTTATGCCGGCCCAAGGAGCCGCGTCCTCGCTATTTGCCAGCAATGAGACGCTTGAAACCATGTTTTCATACTCATATAAAATACATGACTATATCAACGGCATATCCCATGGCTTCATTGAGCGGGATGGGTATATAAAAACCCTGGGCCAGAATGTGAACATGAGCGGGTTCTGCGGTACATTTGCCCTATCGCCGGAAAACGGCTTGGGTATAATATTGCTTTCAAACCTTGGAGGCATAGGCGCGGACAGCACGTTTGACGCGCTGTTCGGCATGCGCAATATTGAGATGACAAACGGGGATCTTCCATATCCATCGGAACTTACGGATGAGTTCATGAGGGCTGACCATCCGCATTCGGGCTATCAGGAATTCGTAAGCTATTTAAAGGTCTATCACCCGTTAATCTCAATGGAGTATTCTAAGTTTTCCGAAAACAAACTGTACTTATATTCAAAGATGTACTCAATAAATTATAGGGCAGGCGCCGCATACTTACCATATTTTGAGATTATTACGCAGATACAGCCTTATCTTTTTACGGACAAGGCTGGCAATATGATCTATTTTGACTATAGCGACGGTGTTGTAAATAAAATGGTATTTGAGGGGGTTGAATATGTTCCAACCGAGTGGAGCAGGGGTTTGGCTGTTATAAATTTCAGCATAATCCTCGTATATCTCTGCGCACTCTGTTCACTGGCGCCGGTTGTTGGCGTTGTCATAGGCATTGTACATAATAAACGCAGATGCATTTCAACGCGCGGCGCGTCAAAGCTGCTACTGCCCCTTGCGCTGGCCATTCTGATAACGACTATAAATAACGGAATTCTCGTAAGCTATTCAAGCGTTAACCTTACCTATGCCCAAACAACCTGGCAATTTATAATTAACTATGTCATGACAGCAGTTATGATCGCATGTGTATTGTGGATGGCGATAACCTGGAAAAAGAGCGAACTCTTTAGGTATCAGAAGATATGTTATTTGCTTACTATTGCGTTTGCTATAATTATTGTGCTTTTCATGGTATTTTGGGGATTCTACTATTGATTTTGAAAGCGCAATAAATAGAAAAATGCGGTTGCAAATGATAGATTGATAATAGTATAATCATTAGGGCTCACGAACGGGCGTCTTGCAAGGCGTCCGTTTTATAATGATATAGGGGACTGCAGATAGTCCGCATAAGACACTGAAGGGGGAAACATGGAGACAAAACTTGTTTTTATTACAGGGGGCGTGGTATCGTCATTAGGCAAAGGCATAACGGCCGCTGGACTAGGCCGGCTTCTCAAGAGCCGCGGCTACAGCGTGTCAATCTGCAAGCTAGACCCGTATCTTAACGTGGATCCTGGTACGATGAACCCATATCAGCATGGCGAGGTGTACGTTACAGACGACGGCGCTGAAACCGACCTGGATGTTGGCCACTATGAAAGGTTTATCAACGAATTTCTTACAAAGGCCAACAATGCCACCTCCGGCCAGATATATCAGGCGGTCATTGAACGTGAGCGCAGGGGTCATTATAATGGCGGCACGGTCCAGGTCATACCACATATTACAAATGAAATCAAGTCACGCGTAATCACCGTTGCCCAGCAGTCAAAGCCCGATGTGCTGATAGTAGAAATAGGAGGAACAGTGGGCGATATAGAGAGCCAGCCGTTTCTCGAGGCCATACGCCAGCTGAAATGGAGCGCGGGGCCAAACAACTGTGCGTTTATACATGTAACACTTGTCCCATATATTTCTGCCGCTGGAGAACTTAAATCAAAACCGACACAGCACTCAGTAAAGGAGCTGCTGAGCATAGGCATTCAGCCCGATATAATAGTGTGCCGCAGCGATAGAAGGATAGGCAAGGATGTGCGCGCAAAGATAGCGCTATTTTGCAACATAGCTCCCGACTGTGTGGTTGAAAACCTTAACGCTGATTCATTATACGCCGTCCCGCTTATGCTTGAAAAAGAGGGGCTTTGCAGGGCGGTTACCAAGGTGCTCGACATGGAGGAGAGGGCGCCTGATCTTACGGAGTGGGAGACCATGGTGGAACGTGAGCTCACACCAAAGCACAGGTGCACAATAGCCATAGTAGGCAAATACATAGAGCTGCACGATGCGTATCTCAGCATTGCGGAGGCGCTTAATCATGCGGGCACTGCCAACTGTGCCAGAGTGGAGATAGCATGGATTGACGCGGAAAGCGTAAGGGACTCCAATGCCGGCGAGCTATTTAGGGAATGTGACGGAATATTGGTTCCTGGAGGATTCGGAGAAAGGGGACTGGAAGGAAAGATCGCGGCCGCAAAGTACGCAAGGGAAAATAATGTGCCGTTTTTGGGGATATGCCTTGGGATGCAGATGGCTGTAATAGAATTTGCGAGAAACGTGCTTGGGTATAAAGACGCTTCCTCAACTGAGGTAAACCCAAACACGCAGCATCCGATAATAGACCTTATGCCGGACCAGATACATAATCTGGACAACCTTGGGGGAACTCTCCGGCTTGGCGGGTATTCCTGCCTGCTAAAGGACGGATCAATAGCTAAGGCCGCATATGGAAAGCAAGAGATACGCGAACGCCACCGCCATAGGTATGAGTTCAACAACGACTATATTTACGCCATAGAGGAAGCGGGCATGAGTGTAACGGGCATCAACGAGGAAAGGAATCTTGTTGAGATAGTTGAGCTTAGCGGACACCCGTGGTTTGTAGGGGTTCAGTTCCACCCCGAATTTACATCCAGGCCTGATACCCCTCATCCATTGTTTACAAGCTATGTAAAGGCGGCTATCGGATTCGGGAATGAAGAACAGGAGGATAATTGAACATGCCAGGTTATGATTTGATTGTTCTGGGCGGGGGACCTGCCGGTTACCTTGCGAGTGAGCGTGCAGGACACGCGGGTCTCAGGGTCCTATGCATAGAAAAACACAACGTTGGGGGAGTATGCCTTAACGAAGGATGCATACCTACAAAAACTTTGCTGTACAGCGCCAAGCTCTACGATGGCGCGGTGCATGGAGAAAAATACGGCGTTTGTGTCAAGGATGCTGATTTTGATCATAAAGCGGTGTTGAACCGCAAGAAAAAGGTGGTCAAGCTTTTAACCGGGGGAATAAAGAGCACGCTTAAGGCAAATGGGGTAGAGCTCATATCCGGAACAGGAGTTATATGCGGCCGTGAA
Source organism: uncultured Oscillospiraceae bacterium (assembly GCA_964431505.1). Taxonomy (GTDB): domain Bacteria; phylum Bacillota; class Clostridia; order Christensenellales; family CAG-138; genus UMGS946. Next base: position 7,361 of record CAYSKA010000007.1, on the reverse strand, counting down.
AGCGGCGAATCCCCGTTTATAGTTAGCGTTGGCAGCGATATATATGAAGGAGCCCGCCTGCTGATAGCGACAGGTTCATCGCCCGCTGTGCCGCCTATAAAGGGGCTAAAGGAAGTCCTGGAAAAGGGCTTTGTTTTGACAAACCGCGAAATTTTGGAGTTGACGCAAGTGCCCGAAAGCCTGGTTGTAATCGGCGGAGGCGTGATAGGTCTTGAAATGGCATCGTATTTTAATTCGGTTGGGTCTAAAGTAACAGTAATAGAGATGCTTGACCATATAGCGGGTGAGAATGACGAGGAATTAACCACGATATTACAAAAAAACTATGAGCGAAAGGGAATTGCGTTCAAGCTTAACGCAAAGGTCGTAGAAGTTGGGGACGGCTTTGTAGAGTATGAAACCGGTGATGGAGTACAACGCGTGGATGCCGGCAAAGTATTATTGTCAATAGGCAGGCGAGCTAATACGCAGGGCATAGGCCTTGAATCGATAGGGATTAAAACCGAGCGGGGCTGTATAATAACCGATGAGCATATGAGAACAAACGTAAAAAACGCATATGCGGCGGGTGATGTAAACGGACGCTCGATGTTAGCCCATACGGCATACCGTGAGGCTGAAGTAGCCGTAAACGATATGCTGGGCGTGGAAGACGCGATGAAATATAATACTATACCTTCCGTTATATATACAAACCCTGAGCTTGGCAGCGTTGGTGAAACCGAGGCTTCGGCAGGCAAGAAGGGCATTGCTGTTAAGGCTGTAAAGATCCCCATGAGGTATTCGGGACGCTATTTGGCAGAAAATGAGGGGGGCGACGGCAGCTTCAAGCTCATAGTTGACGCTGAAAGCGGCAAAATAATAGGGGCGCATGCGTTGTGTAACTATGCGTCGGAATTTATCGTGTCGGCAGGGATTATCATTGAATGCGGCATGACCGTTGACCAGGCTAAAAGGTTGATCTTCCCTCATCCGACAGTTAGCGAAATAATAAGGGAAGCTGTATTCCAATGTTGATATCCCAGGCGGAGGCCTACATGCGCATTGCGCTGGAGCAGGGCCAAAAGGCTTTTGATCTAGGGGAGGTTCCCGTCGGAGCTGTAATAATAAAGGACAACGAGGTCATATCATATTCACATAACCTTGTTGAGACTAAAGAGGATCCGACAGCGCATGCGGAGCTGCTGGCCATAAGGGAGGCGGCACAGAGGCTTGGCGACTGGCGGCTGCATGGATGTGATATATATGTAACGCTTGAGCCATGCGCAATGTGTGTGGGGGCATGCATTGGCTCAAGGCTTGATAGCATTATATTCGGAGCGTATGATAAGGTGTCGGGCTGCTGCGTTTCAGTAGCGGACTTGGCCGACGGATGGTTACCGCACTCGCCCAAGGTGGTCGGCGGAGTATTGGAGGGCGAATGCAGCGCTATTATGACAAAGTTTTTTAAAGAAAGACGCAATAAAGGCGTATAAGGATTAGAGATGGGCGAGTTTAAACTGAAAAACCCGAGGTTTATTACAAGCGTGGGGCATGGAGGAGACGGCTATCCTGCACCTGCAATGGCGGAAATCGCGATGGTGGGCAGATCAAACGTAGGCAAATCAAGCCTGATAAATTCACTGTGCAATAATTTCAGGCTAGCACGGACATCCCAGCATCCGGGCAAAACAAGGCTGATTAACTTCTTTAGCGTGAACAACGATTTTTACCTTGTCGACTTGCCGGGATATGGATTTGCCAAGGCTCCAAAAACGGAAAAAGCGCAATGGGGCCGCCTGATAGAAAGCTATCTCTCATCGGGGAGGGTTACACATATATTTTTGTTGTTAGATATCCGCCACGAGCCAACCGCAGAGGACAGGCAAATGCTTCAGTGGATTCTATACTATGGTATTCCGTTTACGATAGTTGCCACCAAGGCTGACAAAATTGCGGTATCAAAAAGGCAGCAAGCGGCCAATAAGGTTGCAAAACTGGCTGGCGCGCCGCCGTATGCTATTGCCTATTCGTCCGAATCGGGACAGGGACGGCCGGAGCTGCTGACAAGGATTGGAGACGTTTTTTCCGATGCCAATAGGGACAGCGGTTCTGGTGAAGCAAATACTGATTATCCTATTATAAAATGAATATATGATGAATAAGTTAAATAAAGCGTTTAAGGAGGTGTTTTCATGGGATACAGGAAATGCCCTAGATGTGAACTAAACTATATTCGAGATGGCGAAAAGCTGTGCGGCGTGTGTAAAAACGCCGTTTTGACACCATGCGAACCCGATGAAGACGACGACCTTGTAGTAATATGTTCCGAATGCGGGGAGAACAGGGCTATGCCCGGCTCTATGCTTTGCGCCAAATGCATGAGAAATCTTAGGGGACCGGTTTTAAAGGGCATTGGCGACACAATTCTCTTTAAGGATATAGGTATCGGTGAAATGGAGAAGCTGGAGATGCCGGTTGACGACAGTATACCGGAAAGCGAACTCATTGAAATCGACAGTGAGTTAAGCTCGTCCGAGGATGAGGAACAGTAAGGGCTGGTATGGAGGGGTAATGCACGTATTCGCTATAGGAGACATTCACCTGCCTGGAGGGATGGACAAGCCAATGGATGTGTTTGGTTCGCATTGGGCTGGGCATTTTGAAAGAATGAGCCAATACTGGAGGGATAGTATACAAGAGGAGGATATTGTTCTCATACCCGGTGACATAAGCTGGGCTATGCAGCTAAGGGAGGCCATGGAGGATATTATTGCTATATCTGAGCTGCCCGGGAGCAAGATCCTTTTGCGCGGCAACCATGATTATTGGTGGAGATCAATTTCAAAACTTAGGGCTGTATTGCCAGACAGCGTCTATGCTATACAAAATGATTCGCTCGAAATCGGCGGATTGTTCATAGCTGGTTCAAGGGGATGGACCTGTCCTGGTTCACAGGGCTTTACCGATAAGGATAAAAGGATCTATGAGCGTGAACTGCAAAGGCTGAGGCTATCACTATCGACATTACCGGATAGGAAAAAGGCGGTATGCATGATGCATTTCCCACCGTGTTGTGATAAAAACGTTAAAACGGGCTTTACCGAGCTGTTCGATGAGTTTGAGATAGAAAATGTGGTATATGCTCATCTGCATGGGGTCGCCCATAGAGGGGCGTTTGAGGGCCGCATTAATGGCACCACGTATACGCTTTGCTCCTCCGACTATTTGAAGTTCAAACCCAAAGTGATACTATAGTGCCGTAAAGAATGCGGATTTTGGATATATAAGGGAAATTTATAATGTTAATATTAACGGTAAGAAATTTAAAAAAAGCATTTGTAGATAGGATTTTGTTTGAAAATCTAAACTTTGATATAGACTCAAAGGATAAGGTTGGGCTTGTAGGCGTGAATGGGTGCGGTAAAACAACCCTGATGAATATGCTGATTGGTCTGGATACGCCCGATGAGGGGACTGTACACTATTCAAAGGGGACTGCTGTTGGCACAATGCAGCAGCACATCGAAAGCGACGACTTGACCTTGCTTGACAGCATTATGAAGGTTTTTTTCCATCTTGAGGATATGGAAAGAGAGCTTGAAAACATAGCCCAAAGGCTCAGCCTGGGCGAGGGCAACGTTGACTCGCTTATAAACCGGCAGCATATCTTACAGGAGCGGTTTGAAATGGAAGGCGGCCTTACATTCCGCAGCAGGGCTAGAGCCGCGGCGCTTGGCTTAGGGTTTACCGACAGCGACCTCATGAGGCAGCTAAAGACGTTTAGCGGAGGGCAGCGCAATAAGGCTCAGCTTGCCAGGGTACTGTTGTCCGGAGCGGACCTCCTTATGCTGGACGAACCTACAAACCATCTTGACGTTGAGAGCATTGAATGGCTTGAAGAGTACTTAAAATCATACACGGGGGCGTTTATTGTCATATCCCATGACCGTTATCTGCTTGATAAGGTTACAAACAGGACGTTGGAGCTTAAACTAGGAACGCTGTACTCGAGCCAGGGCAATTACACTAGACATATGGAGCGCAGGGGCAGTGAGCGTGAAATCCAGCTCAGGCATTATCAAAATACGCAAAGGGAGATCAGGCGCATCTATGGCATAGTCGAGCAGCAGAGGAGATGGGGACAGGAACGCAACTTTGTCACTGCTGAATCAAAACTAAAGCAGATTGAGCGGCTCAAAAGCACCCTTGTAGAGCCTGAAAGGGATCCCCAGTCCATTAAGTTCGGCTTTACGGCCAAAGAGATCAGCGGAAACGACGTCCTTATTGCGGAAGATCTGTCAAAGGGATATGACGGAAAGAAAATATTCGATAAAGTAAACCTGCATATAACAAAGGGGGAGAGGGTATTTCTAATTGGCGCGAACGGATGCGGAAAGACCACGCTTTTAAGGATATTGGCCAGACAGGAACGCAACGACTCAGGCTTTTTTAACTATGGAGCGCATGTTAGCGTGGGCTACTATGATCAGACGCTGGGTCAGCTTTCAGCTAAAAAGAGCGTTTTAAACGAGGTTTGGGATGATCACTATACAAAAATGACGCACAACCAGGTGAGAAACGCGCTCGCCGCCTTCCTGTTTAGAGGTGATGACATTGAAAAGGTGGTTGCCAATCTGTCAGGAGGTGAAAAGGCACGGGTACAGCTGTTGAAATTGATGCTTTCCCAGGCCAACTTTCTGCTTCTGGACGAGCCGACAAACCACCTTGACATAGCCTCCAGGGAAGCCCTTGAAAACGCATTAATGGATTATGGGGGAACCATGATCATCGTTACCCACGATCGATACCTTGTCAATAAGCTTGCAGACAGAGTATTATACATGGACGAAGAGGGAATTACCGAGTATATTGGGGGATATGACGACTTTGTTGAGGCAAAGCCGTATAGACAGAAAAAAAACAGGTCAACAGGGCCGTCGGGCAAGGCGAAACAAAATGATTATAAACGCCAAAAGGAGCTTCAAAGCGCTATAAACCGCATTAAGGGCGAGATAAGGCGCATAGAGGAACGTATAATGAATGCGGAGGCAGAGCAGGATGCTATAGCCGCTGAAATGGCTAAGCCTGACGTAGCCTCAAATTACAAAAAGGCCGAGGAGCTTGATGTAAGGGCAAGGGAAACAGCTAAGAGGGTTGAGCTTCTGTATCTGGATTGGGATAGAAAAAATTCAGAACTGGATGCGTTTATTGATGAATTTCATTGACAAATGATCATTAATAGCCGTATAATCTACTGGATTGTATAAAAGGAGATATATATTATGACAGTTACAAATGTACCAACGCATTTGAAGCATAAACCTGTAGTTATAATTGATAATTATGGAGATGTTGACGGAAGATGGGCATGTGATACGGATGCTAGGGGGATTTCCCTAGGATTGGCGCAGTGGAATGAGCGCGGCAGGGTAGACGCCTCGTTGAAGGTATGGCGCAACTCGGGAGACAGATGGTCAAGGCTTAGCGAAGAACTGCCTATTCACCGTGTAATTGACCTGTGTATACTGTATTGCTCTGCAAAGCAGTATTTTGACCACCCGCGTCATTTCCCAATGTATTATGACAAAAAGAACCCTTTGGTTGAACGCATCGGAATACAAGGCGAGGATATGAACGTTAGCATATGTACGTCTAACGAAAACATTGACGAGGACGTTGAGCTGCTGCTGAATTCGATAGGCAGGGATGAAGGCATGATATCAGAACGGCTCCGCATACTTGGAGCCAAGTTAAAGGAGCTGGGTTATGTAGAATAAGCCGCAATAAAATATCAGTTTTAGAGGGGCATCATATGGTTAAAAACGTTATGACACCCCTTTTATTATTGAGTTAAGTTACAGCAAGTACATTATGGTAACCGCTATAAAACCCGTTGTCATGACTAAGATTATTGAACCTATAGCGCCAGAAATATTCTTAATCTTGAAATTATGTATTGTGTAAGCGATTCCATAAATAACGCTAAGCAGCGAATAAATAATCAATAAAGTCATACTCTACTCCAAATGTGTTGAACTAAAGCTATCCTCAAATTGTATAGTAACATTAAAATTAGCTTCCATGTTTTCGTACTGTTTCTTCCAGTTATACTCCTCCCATTCTCCTGTAGACTTAAACTGAAGCACGGCGTGCCTGCCAAATCCGAAAGCATCTGAATGTATACTTTTACAACCTTCAAATATTCTGCTCATTTGTCTTTCAAAATAATTTTCAATGTCGGAACCCATCTCGGGCCATTTTGATTCCAGAAGATCCACGGAATCGTGCATTACACGGCACTTTATGCCTATTTCAACTTCTGCCACCGGTGTAGGATACAGGGATATGTTAACCTTTGGGGCCCCCGAAGCATGAATAAGGCACTCAATGAGGTTGCCGTCAGGGGCATGTATAGCCAGGCTACCAGTATGAAATTCTCCACGGCCTATAAGCAGATACTGTGTATCGGGGCCATTCAAGGTTCCTGTCATAACCCAGCCGTCAAATATGGCGCTTCCCATAAGGGTTGATTTCATGCCGCCTATCCGTTCAATGCCCACGGTCGTATCCTCCTCCTTTGGCTCGGGTTCTTCGCCGGTTGCTTCAGCCTCCTCTTTACGTTCGTCCGATATAATGGATTCGTCTATATTGCCAAGCGGAACGATAGCGTCCATTCTGCCGGCGTTTGTGCTTTCAAAAAAGAAAACGGCATTAGTTAGGGGTACATATCCTCCTATTCCATGTCTATTGCTAAGGGCAGATTGCAATAATTCAGAGCTTATACCCTCGCCTGTATCCATTCCTTGCATAAAGTCAAGGGCTTCTCCTTCAATGACACGGAGATATGCTGACTGGCGTATCTGTACGGAGTCGAATGTAAACGAGAGGAAGTCCTTCATCAATCCTTCGCGGGCAGCATCCGATGAGAACAATATAATACTTGTGCGTGTAAAGTTAATTATGTTTGATAAAGCCGCGCGTATTATCCTCATAGCGTCAAATAGGCTTTCGCCCTCAGCGCCTACAAATGTCGACTCTGCAGCTGCGTCGCCTTCGGGGTCCTTTGGCCCTTTTTGTATCATAAAGGTAACAAAGTATTTTAGCTGCTTCCCCTTATCAACGCTTACAGCCAACACAAATGCATGATCTTCCGGAGCGCCTTGCTGAAGGCAGCCCGTCATGCTGGTACATAGTATAAGTATAATGAGTAAAATACTAAGCTGTTTCATTACGGTTCTTTTTATCGCTCCTTACTGATTTTATTATTGCTACTATTGAGGCTGCCGCCAAAGGAATCAGCAATATCGCAAAACCCAAATCTGGGATTAAGCTTATAAGGCTGAACACCCATTCAGAGGTTTTTGAAATGTTATCCGATG